>JASHSG010000189.1 GCA_030040935.1 Acidobacteriaceae bacterium
TTTGTGAGCGGCACGATTGAAAGCCGTCCAATCAGCAACAGCGGCGAGCGTGCAAAGAGCCTTTCCGCTTTGATCTCGGCGAGCGTCTTCGGGTGCTTCAGCGGCTTGCCGGCCTTGACGCGAACGACAGGAACTTTGGGGTCTTTCGCATCGACGCTGATGACTGTGCCGGTGCCGACCGCCGTGCGTTCGTCGCCGGTATGGTAGAAGATCCACCTTGTTCCCGGCTTCATTTCACGCAGGTTTTTCACGGCCGCCGGCGCGGTCACGCCGTCCCAGACCGTCTCTCCGTCGCGCAGGAAGTCGTCGAAGGAATATGCATCGGGCTCGGACTTGAAGAGGAAGTGCGTCATGGCAGGTGTCAGGTTTCAGGGACGTCAGTCCCTGCCCTTTTTCCGGATCTCGATGTTCAGGCGCTTGATCTTCTGGTTCAGTGTGGAAAGCGGAATGCGGAACTGCTCGGCCGCTTCAGTCTGGTTCCAGTTGCAGCGCTCGAGTTTCTCGATGATGATGCGGCGCTCGATGACTTCGAGGATGTCGAATAGCGAGGAGTTGGGATTATGCTCGAGAAGCGCGTCCTGGAAGCTGCGGCCGGTGATGTGGCCGGGCAGCAGCTCCGCGCCGATGACGGGGCTGGACGAAAGCACGACGCCACGCTCGATGGCGTTCTCAAGCTCGCGGACATTGCCCGGCCAGTCATAATCCATGAGAGCGCGCATGGCGTCGCTGGAGAGTTTCCGCGCAGCGAAGTTGTTCTCGCTGGCATAAAGGTCGAGGAAGTGCTGGACGAGGAGGGGAATGTCTTCGCGGCGGGAACGAAGCGGCGGCAGGTCGACGGTGATGACGTTGAGGCGGTAAAAGAGGTCCTCGCGGAAATGGCCATCGCGTACAGCCTGGCGGAGGTCGACGTTGGTGGCGGCCAGAATGCGCACATCCACCTGAATCTCCTGAATGCCGCCGAGGTGCATGAAGCGCTTGTCCTGCAGGACGCGCAGAATCTTGGACTGCGTGTCGAGGCCCATGGTGGCAATTTCGTCGAGGAAGAGCGTACCCCCATTGGCGACTTCGAAAAGGCCCTTCTTCGATGCAACGGCGGAAGTGAACGCGCCCTTGACGTGCCCGAAGAGGGTGGACTCGAGCAGCTCGGAGGGCATGGCGCCGGTGTTGATAGGGACGAAGGGCTTGTCGCGGCGGGGCGAATTGGCGTGGATGGCTTTGGCGATGACTTCCTTGCCGGTGCCGCTTTCACCCTGAATGAGCACCGTGGAACGGCTGGGCGCAACCTGCGCGACAAGATCGAAGACGCGAAGCATTGAATCGCTTTTGCCCACGATGTTGGCGAAGTTATAGCGCTGCTTGAGAGTGCGCTTGAGCTGAAGATTCTCTTCCTCGGCGCGCCTGCGGGCGACAGCGGAGCGAATGTCGGCGAGCAGTTTCTCGTTGTCCCATGGCTTCTGGATGAAGTTCTCCGCGCCGGCCCGAATGGCCTCCACGACGTTATCGACGGTGCCGTAGGCGGTGATCATGATGATGGGCACATCGGGCTGACGCTCCTTGAAGAGCGGAAGAAGCTCAAGACCGTTCTGGCCGGGCAAAGCGAGGTCGAGCAGGACGAGATCGAAGCTCGCCTGGTCGAGCATATGCAGTCCTTCTTCGCCGTTGCCCGCGGTCTTGACGGAGTAGTTCTCGAGGGAGAGGAGCACTTCGAGCGATTCCTGGATGCCGGCCTCGTCGTCGACAACAAGAATCGAAGCAATGGGTGAACCGCCTTCGAGGGTGGGTGCGGAAACGGCCGCGTTCACGGGCAGTGCGTCCTCAGCAGTGGGCTCAGGCATGGACAGACTTCCTTAACATGGGAAACTCGAGGTGAAATGTTGTGCCGGAGCCGACAGCGCTTTCGACGTGGATCTTGCCAGCGTGTTCCTGGATGATTCCGTAGGAAACGGAGAGGCCGAGGCCGGTGCCGCGCCGGTCGCCGGGCAGATTTTTGGTGGTGAAAAACGGATCGTAGATGCGCTTCATATTCTCGGGCGCGATACCGGAGCCGGAATCGGAGATGACGGCCTCAACGTGCCCATTGACCAGAGTGGCAATCCTCAAACGCCCGCCGCCGGGCATTGCGTCCTTGGCGTTGAGCAGAAGATTGAGGAAGACCTGCTGCAGCTTGCCGGGATTGCCATGGATCAGCGGCAGCTCGTCGGCGAGATCGAGATCGACAAGAATCTGGGCGGTCTTGAACTGGTGCTCGAGCAGCGAAAGCGTGTCGCGCACCACCTGGTTCAGGTCAGTGGACCGGAATTCGGTGGTTGAGGTGCGAGAAAAGTTGAGCAATCCATTTGCGATTTCGGCGGCGCGGAAGCTCTGCTGCGTAATCTTGTCGAGCACCGGACCGAGGCGCGCGTCGCCGCGCAGCTGCTTGGCCAGCATTTGCGCGTAGGAGGATATGACAGCAAGGGGGGTGTTGATCTCGTGTGCAACGCCGGCGGCGAGCAGACCTATGGAGCTGAGCTTGTCAGCCTGTGAAAGCTGCGTTTCAAGCGCGACGCGCTCGGTGATGTCATCGACCAGCACGATACGGCCCACGGGAACAAAGTCGCGCGACAGGAGCGGCGCAATGGCAATATTGGCGATCCGCAGTTCTGCGGCGCGCGTGGTAAGGCGGAACTTGTAGAGATGGTGGACTCCCTGATCGTTACGGAAGCCCTCGATAGCCTCAATGAATTCCGGAGGAAACACCGAGCTCAGGGGCTGAGAGATGGCTTCGGCGCGGCTGAGAGCGTACATGGCTTCCATCTGCGCGTTCCAGCTCTCAATGCGATCGTTGAGGTCGATGGCAAAGATGCCTACGTTGATGGATTCAACGATGTTCTCGTTGAATTCCTTGAGCCGCTCGAATTCGACAATCTTCTCTTCCAGCCGGGTGTAGAGCCGTGCGTTCTGGATGGCGATGCCGATGTAGCCGGCCAGGGATTCGAGAAGCTCAACGTCTTCACTCGACAGGAAGTCGCCGCCCAGGGTACGGCCGAGGCCAATCACAGCGATGGTGCGGCTGGCGGCCTTGCTGTTGTCGAGCTGGAGCGGAACCACGCGACAAGGCAGATAGTAGTTGAGGTCGAGCAAGGCGGCGGTGCGTTGCTGGTCAGACGGCAGATGAAGGGCCGCCTGAGCGTTCTCGAAAAAGATGTGGGAGTGCTCGCTGGCGCGGTCGAAATCGAGAAAGCCAAGAGAAAGATTCCCCTGTCCGGCGCTGACCTCATCGGGTAAGCCGTGCGAGGCGGCCAGTCGCAGGCGGCCGGAATCCTGAGCCAGGAAGATGGCGACGCGGGCAACCAGGAGGGTGCGCGGCAACTGCTCCACGATGGAGTTGAGCAGGGCCTGGAGGTCGGTCTGGGAGCCGAGGCCGCGGCCAAATTCGACCAGCGCGCGGCGATAGTCGTAGCGATGGCGGTCGAAGGCGCGGTCGACCCAGTTTTGAATACGGCGCTTGAGCGGATCGAAGACGGCGGCCGTGATGACGATCGCGATCACCAGGACCCAATCGCGGACGGCCTCGGGCATAGCATTGTGCAGGCCGACGGAAATAAGAGCGATGGTGCCAAAGTAGCCGCCAAGGATAAGGCCTGTGGCCAGCATGTAGGCGACGCCGCGCTTAAAGATCAGGTCGGTGTCCATCAAGCGGTAGCGGACGATGGCCCAGGCGAAGGTGAGGGGCAAAAACACCAGCGACAGCCCCGCCAGATTGGTGAGCAGTTGCGGCGGATTTAGGTGCAACAGATAGGGAACGGCGTAAAAGAACGTGAAAGGCAGAACGGCGCCGAAAGATCCGCGGTAAAGCCATTTCAACTGTTGACGCAGCAACGGCGTGGAGGCGCGGCTATAGCTGCGCAGGAACAACAGCGCCGCGCAAACGTAGAAGATGGCGTCGTACGCTGTGGCAATCTGATTGAGCCGGTCAAGCAGGAGCTTGGTGGCCTGGCGCGTGCCGATCGACCAAAGCCACAAAGCAAGCAACCCGGCCCCGGGCGCATAGACCACGGGAAGCAGCCAGTGCCGGCGGAGATTCTTGAGGCGCTCTTCTGGGAAACTGAGCGCGAAGTGCAGGAAGAGCGCGGGCTGCAGCGCCTCAGCTACAACGTTCGTCCAAAAGACGATCCAGTCCAGGGTGTCGAGCTTGGTGGTGTAATGCAGCGCGTAGTACGCGAATGAGACCAGGCAAAAAAGATAAAAGTGCGTGGCGCGGGGCGCGCCCCAGCGGCGGAAGAGGACGTAGAAGCCAATGACGAGGTAGATAAGGCCAATGATGCGAAGACCGAATTCGAGACTGCGATCCATGGGCTCCGGAATCACCTTGGTAGGCGCTTCGAGAGGAATGCCATCGCGCGTAATCGTGTAGTAGACCTGGCCGTAAGGACCCGCGGCGTAGAGAGCGCGCTCCAGATCCGCGACAAGAGCCACAGGGGTGACGCCGGCAGTAGGTGACTCGCTGACCCCGGTTAACAGGTCGCCCACCTGGATGCCGGCGCGCTGTCCAGGTTTATCAGGAAGGACTTTTTCAGCCCGCAGGCCGCCTGTCGCCTCGCTCCACCACACACCATCGTCGGGCTGCGGGGACTGCCTCTGCTCGAGGAGATTGAGTACCGCCAACAGGAACAGCCCTGCCGTGGCCAAGGCCAGCAGGATAGCCTGCACGCGGTTAAGGAGGCTTGTCTCCATGAGCGGGAAGGTTCTCTACATCAATCGGTTTAGTAGCACGTCGGTTGCCACGCAGCAGGAGAGCGGCGTTAAGCCGGTAATCTCAGGCCAAGCGTCTGAGAATGAGTGTGATATGGACTTTGGGAGGCCTACAAATGTCAACCTAAAGTGAAGTAAATCACAAAGCCGGTGCAAAAAACAAGAGGATGTATCCAGAGAAACGAATCGACCTATGAAAAATGGGAGACGGCATGGCCTCAGCAAGTCTCAAGTCAACTATCCGGAAACACAGGAGTTCCGGAGAATTCGCCTTGGCTCGATTTAGCGACTGTGATTGCATTAGGGTGGTTGTGAGCAGCCATCGGTGCGCAAAAGAGGCCCCCATTCGCTCATTGCTGGCCGTAGGTGGCCTTCGGCCCATGCTTGCGTAAATAATGGTATGCCGAAACGTATCCTGGGATGCCAGTTTCCGGCGCCCCCAACAGCACACTGTAGAAGGCCAGCCGCGCGATGTACTCGAGGACATCTGCATGCTCGACTGCCTCGGCCGGGCCCCTTCCCCAGGCAAACGGGGCGTGGCCAGCCACGAGCACGCCAGGGATGGCGACGGGGTCGAGTTTTCCGGAACGGAAACAGCGGACGATTACCGCGCCCGTGTTGCGGACGTAGCCCGAAGCGACTTCCTCAGCCGCTAGTGGTTCAGTGACGGGAACGGGGCCGTGAAAGTAGTCGGCGTGGGTGGTGCCGAGGCATGGGATTGGCCGGCAGGCCTGGGCCCAGGCCGTGGCAAACTCGGAGTGGGTGTGGACGATGCCTCCGATCTGAGGAAACTCGCGATAGAGGAGCGTGTGGGTCTGGAGATCGCTCGAGGGACGCAGCGAGCCATCGACGATATTGCCGTCGAGATCGGTGATCACAAGGTCGGCGGGGGTCAAAGCAGCATAATCGACGCCGCTCGGCTTGATCACGACGAACGGTTTGGACCCGGAACGGTCGATGCCACTCGCATTGCCGAAGGTATGCGGCGCGAGGCCGCGGCGGGCGATCTCAAGGTTGGCGTGGAGAACCTGTTCGCGAAGAGATTGGAGCTGCATCATGTCTCGAGATTAGAGTAAATCGTCAGGCACCGGTAGCCGCGTTTCCTGAAGGCGCGTTGACGGCGCCATGCCGGGATTTGGATTAAAATGGCTGCGAAATCCAACCTCCGGGATTTGAAAGGAGTCTTTCGATGCGACGCATCTGGATCTGTGGCTGGAGCGGGATGGCTGCATGCCTGCTGGTGGCGACCGTGGCCTGGGCGAGCAAATGGAATGCTGCAGATTATCCGCTAAGGGTACATATTTTTCAGTTCAACGCCCATTCGCATTACTATCGGCCAGGCGGCGGACCGTATAGCTCGCTGGAAACCGTCGACGGCGAGGGTCGAGCCAATCTCTATGAGAACGGCGTGCCCAAGGGTTTCGATTTCGGGTACCAGTGCGGGGCCCGCATCATGGTTTCGCCGGGCTTTGAAACCTATATGGCGCGCTGGAAAAAGCCGAGTCGCGAACTGCAAATTCTGCTCCCTACCCTGGGAGGCAAGCCGGGAGAGATGAATGAATGCGACCTGGCGGTGACCCTGAAGGAAGATACGGCCTACTACAAACACAATGGCTTGCTCGACGAAGAACCTGCCGGGAAGTTCAAGGACTGGATGATCAGGCACCAGTACGATCCCGAGCACGGGCTCAATCAGCCGGTGAATCCGCCAGCCGAGCCGGCGCAAAATGGCGCTCCGGCGCAGCCTGCTCCGCCCGCCGCTCCTCCCAGTGGATCGCAGTAGGCAGGCCGGCCGCGCTTGCCGACTTATCCGCGCAGCCAGTAGGGCCTGGGAACGACCGCTGCAAGCTCGGAGAATTCCGCATCCGACAGCATGAATGCGGCCGCGCTT
This sequence comes from Acidobacteriaceae bacterium, assembly GCA_030040935.1. Taxonomy (GTDB): domain Bacteria; phylum Acidobacteriota; class Terriglobia; order Terriglobales; family Acidobacteriaceae; genus Telmatobacter. The sequence goes on from JASHSG010000189.1 coordinate 6,623, forward strand.
ACGTTCTCTTCGAGGTGCTTGACTGTGCTGGTGCCGGGGATGGGCAGCACGACCGGCGAACGGCGCAGCAGCCAAGCCAGTGAGACCACCGCCGTCGAAACTTTCCGCGCGGCGGCAATCTTTTCTATGACTTCGTTGGCCTTGCGGCCCTGCGCCATCGGCCCCCAGGGCAGAAACGCGATGCCGCCGGCTTCGCAGTAATCGAGTACAAAATCCCACTCGCGATCGGAGAAGCTGTACCGATTCTGCACGCTGACGATGGGGACAATTTTCTGCGCACGCTTGATGTGCTCGAGCGTGACGTTCGAAAGCCCTACATGGCGAATCTTTCCCTCCTCCTTCAGCCGCAAGAGAGTTTCCAATGAAGCGTCAAAGGAAACCGCCGGATCGGGAACATGGAGTTGATAGAGATCGATGCGCTCCAAGCGCAGGCGCTTGAGGCTGCCGTCAATGGCCTTCTGGAGATGCGCAGGGCTTGCATCGTGCTGCCAAACGCCGGGGCCGTGGCGTGTCCATCCGGCTTTGGTCGCAATGACGAGGCCCGCAGGATAGGGCGAGAGCGCCTGCGCGATGAGCTCTTCAGAGACATCGGGACCGTAGGAGTCTGCAGTATCAATGAAGTTGATGCCGAGCTCGACGGCGCGGCGCAGAGTGGCGAGCGCGGCGGCGGGGTCGGCTGGCGGACCCCAGATGCCCTGTCCCGTTATACGCATGGCGCCGTAGCCCATGCGGTTTACAGTCAAGTCTCCGCCAAGCGTGATGGACCCAGCCTGGGCGGCAGGCGAATTCGCGGTTGCGGGCGTCATTTGAGTGTCTCCATATCGCGCTACACCGTCACTTCCCAGCCGGGCTGATAGGTGCGCGACCAGTATTTCATCGCCTCGGGATCGTCGACGATGTGGGCGGTTTCGGTATCGACTCGCAAAAGCCGGTCCACGAACCAAGCGATGTTTGAAAGCAGCAGCATGGTTACGGTGACGTTGGCGACCGAAATGGGCGAGTTGAGCCTGGCCTGTCCACGAATGGCGGCGATAAAGTTGGCAAAGTGAGCGTTGGTCATGGAGTCTGCGCTCTCGAATCCGCCTGTTGAAGCGTCGCTGCCGGTGCGATACGAATCGGTTTGCTTGCCCTTCCAGTCGAAGACGTCGTAGCCCGCGCGATCGATCACCACCGAGCCCCTGGAGCCCATGATGACCGAACCGCGGTCGCGGTCGTAGAGCCGCAAGCCCTGGCAGGAGCGGCCTTCCCAGGAGATGAGTTTGTCGGGATATTCGAAGTTGGTGACGATGGTGTCCGGGAATTCCCAATCGTCTTTGAACTGGTAGCGGCCGCCGCTTGCGGTCACGGCACGAGGAGTTCCGGCCTGAAGAGCCCATCGGCAGATGTCGACTTCGTGGGTGCCGTTGTTGAGAGTCTCGCCGGTTCCGTAACGGCGCAGCCAGTGCCAGTTGTAGGGCTGAATGTTGTCCTTGTACTCGCTGCGCGGCGCAGGGCCCTGCCATAAATCCCAGTCGAGCGCGGCCGGCACCGGCGCCGGCTTTCCAATGCCCATGGAGCCGCGGGTGTTCGCGTACCAGGATTTGGCCATGTAGGTATCGCCGATAAGGCCTTCGTGAATCTGTCCGATCACACGAATGGTGTAGCCGGAGGATCGCTGCTGATCGCCAACCTGGACCAGCTTCCGATATTTCTTCTGCGCGGCGAGGAGCAATTCTCCCTCGCGCGGATTTTGGCTCGACGGCTTCTCGACGTAAACATGCTTGCCGGCCTTCAGGGCGAGGACCGCCATCGGCGTGTGCCAGTGATCGGGAGTGGCAATGGTAATGGCGTCGACCTCCCTGGATTCCAGGGCGTGGCGAAAATCGGTTGCCGATTTCGGTTGGTAGCCGAGCTTTTGTTCCGCTTCAATCGCGAATTTGCCAAGAATGCCGGAGTCCACGTCACAGATATAAGCGACTCGTGCGGAGGCGCGGTTGGCAAGCATGGCGGTCAGATGCGCGTGGCCGCGGCCATTCAGGCCATTGATAGCAAAGTTCAGCCGATCGTTGGCGCCGAGAATCTGCGCATAGCTTTTCGCCGTGGATGCAAAGGCTGAGGCTGCCGCTCCGGCCGCCAGCCCACCAACAAAATTCCGGCGGGAAATCATGTGCTGCTCCCCAATCAAATGTCCAATTCGCAATTTTCAGCTTCGAGCTGCCGCCCTCATCCAACTGTGTTCCCGCCCAGGTGCTCCACGCCGCCGCAACGAATTATACCGTCGGACAGAAAAGACGCGTTTCAAAGCGGAAACGAAAGCCGGTGGGATTGGCCGCGAGACGCGCCAGGGCGCCGGAGAGAGGCACCGATATATTCCCGGTGAGAACAATGGGTTTCCGGGCCATTTTCCGGCTTTCCGCTCCACGGGTTTACGGACTTTTGGGGCGAAAATGGACTTAGGAGTTGTAAACTTGCGCCGGGTGGGAACGTCTACCAATTCGATGGCCGCCGGGACAGCCGTTAATCCGATGACCGCGGACGCTGCGGAGGAAATTGCCGCGCGCCAATTTGCCAGCATTGTCGAAAGCCACCGGCCGCAGATTTTTCGCTTCTTGCTGGCATCGCTCAGGGACGTGGACCTTGCAGAAACACTGACGCAGGAGTGTTTCCTGAAGGCGCACCGGAATTGGAAGCACTTTCGCGGCGATTCGAGCGCAATGACCTGGCTGATGCGGATCGCCATCAATTTGCAGAAGGATCACTGGCGCAACCGCCGGTTGCAGTTCTGGCGGCATACGCAGGCAAACGCGATCGGCGTGGACGAGGCCAGCGAATGGCTGCCCAATGGCGAGCGAACCGCCGAGCAGCAGATATTGGCGCGGGAGCGAGTGGCGCAGGTCTGGAAGGCTGTCCAAGGCTTGAGCGAGAGGCAGCGGACGGTGTTCCTGCTGCGCTATGTCGAGGAGCAGGAGTTGAACGAGATTGCGCGAACCACGGGGTTGAGCGAGGGCACGGTAAAAGCTCACCTGTCGCGGGCGCTTGGCAGAGTGCGCGCGGAGCTGAGAGGAACAAGATGAGCGGGAGAAACACAATGGCGGGAGAGGTCGATGATCCGATGGTAGCGGGTGCATTAAAGCACTTCAAGGCCAGCGTGGACGCCTGGAGCGAGGCTGCGTACGGCCGGCCTCGGGCGGTGGTGAGGACCGCGCGGTATTCCTGGCGTCTTGCGGCTGGCTGGGCTCTGGGATGCGTGCTGGCGGCGGGAAGCCTGGCGGGGGCATTGTACGAACGCCACGTGCGGCATGAGTCGGCGCGAATATCGGCAGTGAAAGCAACACAACAGAAAGCTGCGCTGGAATTCAAGGCTTCCGCGCGGCCTGTCGCAGCGACAATCGTCAAGCGGCAACCAACGGCCACGAAACGCTCGGCCAGCGAGAATGATGACCTTCTGGCAACGGTCGACAGCGATGTATCCCGGCAAGTTCCGGCGGCCATGGAGCCGCTGGCGCAAATGATGGACAGCAACGGCACGAATTGAACGGCTCGCAGAACAAGGCGGGAGGAATCAAGAGAGGGCGGGAAAGGGTCCCTTGGGACACAAGGGAGGGGAAATCAATGAATAGGTCGAGGACTGTTCGACTGGTTTTGGCGGTAGCGGGAGTGTTAATGGCAGGAGGCTGCGCGTGGGCGCAAGGGCCGGGCGGGCCAGGTATGGGGCCTGGTTTCGGACAGCATCGGCCTCCTATGGAGCGCTCGTTTGGATTTGCGAACGGGCAATTTTGGAACAATCCCAACGTAGTGAAGCAGTTGAACCTCACTGACGATCAGCGCAAGGCGATGGACGGCATTTTGCAGGACCATCGAATGAAGCTGATCGATATGCAAGCCACGTTGCGCAAGGCGGAGTTGGCGATGGGCCCTTTGATGAAAGCCGACAGCCCGGACCGTGCAGCGATCGAGGCGCAAATCGATAAAGTGGTGACGGCGCGCGCGGATCTGGAGAAGGCGAATGCGCATTTTCTGCTCGACATTCGGATGCAGCTGAAGCCGGACCAGTGGAAACAGCTGCAGACCATGCACCAGGACCGGATGCATCACGAGGGCATGGGCGAGCATGGCCCCGGTAGATGGGAACACGGCGGTCGGGGGCCGGGCATGGACGGACCGGGCAACCAGTTCCACAGGCCGGGCGGACAGTTCCGCAGACCTCAGGCGCCACCACCATCGCCGGACGGCGCTCCGCAGGCGGCGCCCGCTCCGGCTCCGGCGCCCGGATCGGGCCAGGAGCAATAATCGAGCGGTCTGCGGCGTGTGCCGCGGAGCAAAATGCAACCGTCAGCGATGCTGACAGAAAACCTGGAGGCGGCGAGGAGTGCCCTTGCCGCCTTTTTTCTTGCAGCATGGAAATTGAATTTCAAGGCGGCGCGATATGGGACTGGATGCACCTCGCGTGACGAGTCGATTCTGTACCATCAGGATGGAAGGATCGGTCAGTGTTCAATCTTGCTGCCCCCAATCTTGCCGCGACTGACTCGCTGATCCTGCTGATCTGCGGTTTTTTCATGCTCGCGGCGGGATTCTCGCTCAAGGCCTCAATGACGGGAAGCAGCGAGTTCATGCAGGCGGGGCGCGCGATGCCTGGCTGGGTGTGCGGCGTGGCGATGCTGGGCGCCAGCCTGGGCTCGCCGGAATTGCTCGGTATGGGCGCAGCGGGAGCCCGATACGGAATGGCGAGCCTGGGCTGGTTTGCGCTTGGCTCAATTCCAGCGATGCTTTTCGCGGGCCTCTATCTCTTGCCCGTCTTCTACGGCGCTCATTCAGAGAGGGCCGCATCCAGCGCGGAAACTCAGCCTGTTGGCCCGCGATCGATCCCGGAATATCTTGGAATGCGATTCGACCAGAAGACGCGCGTATTGAACGCCATCCTGTTTGCCGCGATGGCGGCGTTCAGCGCGGGAATCGCACTCTACGCCATGGCGCGCGTCCTCGTCGCGCTGCATGTCTTCGATCAGGTTGCCAACGCGCTGAACCTGCCGCCAACGGGAGTGCAGCTGGCCGCAATGGCTTTGCCGGCGGCTTTGGCGCTGATCTACATTCTGCTGGGCGGACTTGGCGCCGCGATGTATAACCAGGCACTGCAGTTTTGCCTCATCGTGGCGGGCGTGTTACCAGCGGTTCTGCTGGGGCTAAAAAGAATTGGCGGCTGGAGCGGATTAAAGGCCGCGGCTCCCGCCGGATTCCTGCAGGAGATGGCGCATGCGCCGCCTGGTGCTGTTCACAACAGCGCGCACCCAATGGGAGCCGGCGTTATCGTTCTTCTGCTGGGCGTGGGCCTTGTGCTGGGAGGCGGGACGTGGTGCGCCGACTTCAGGCTCCTGCAAGCGGCGATGGCGGCCAGGAACGTCGAGTCCGCCCGAATGAGCCCGATGATCGCAGCGGCAGCCTGGGTGATTGTGCCGCTGTTGTTGATTCTCCCCGGCCTGATTGCGGTGGGCCTGCCAACCCCGCGCACATCGATTGTGATCCACACCGAAAACGGCGTGATTTATCACGAGACCACGGTAGTGCCGCCGGCGGTGGAAGCAGGAAGCGGGTTGGTTCCTGCAAGAGCCAGTGGCGACGGAAAGCCGATCACGGCCGCCGACGGCCGCGCCGAACTCGACTACGCGATGGCCACGCCGAACGTGCTCTTTGAGTTTTTGCCCACCGGCCTGCTCGGGCTGGGAATCGCCGCTTTGCTGGCCAGCTTGATGAGCGGTGTAGCTGCGAGCATGACTTCGTTCAGCACGGTCGTCACATGCGACGTTTTTCAAGTGCTGCTTGCACGGAAGGCCGCCGACAGCCGGCTGCTCGCAGTGGCTCGGTGGGCATTGGTCGGCGGTGCGCTTCTCGCTTTCGGCGCGGCCTGCGCCGCAATGCGATTCAACGGCATCCTCGACGCAACAATGCTGGTCTTTTCGCTTGTGAACGCCCCGCTCTTCGCGGTGCTGTTGCTCGGAGTCTTCTGGAGGCGCACGACTGCACACGGCGCGTTTGCGGGATTGCTCGCCGGGTTGGCAGCAGCCGTGCTTCATCATGGGCTGTCTCTGCCGCCAGGCGCGACGCCGGGCATACACGGCGGCTGGATTAAGGTGTTGATCCATCCTTCGAGCGGAATTCAGTTTGGATTGGGAACGGCGATGCTGGCGTTCTTCGTAAGCCTTCTGGTGGCGGCGCCGGTGAGCCTGTTCACGAAACCGCGGCCGGCAGAGGAGCTCAAGGGGCTTGTGCACTCAAAGGGGCCCCGGCGACCGGCAGGGACGACGTGGTGGAAGCGCCCGGAGGCGATGGCCGCCGCTATCTTGCTGGCGGCGATCGCCGTGAACTTGATCGTGATTTGAGCCGGGAGGGAACAGTGTTTTACGATCCGCGCATCTCGATCGGCATGATGTTCACACTGATCGGTACCATCCTGACGGCGCTCGGCCTGTCCACGGGTTCCAATGCGGATATCTACGCGAAGAGCCTGGGCATCGATGCCAATCTATGGTGGGGACTGGTGCTTCTTGTGTTCGGGGTCGTCACTCTCACGCTGGGCCGGCGCGGCCAATTGAGGCTGGAGAAAGAGAAGAAATAAGGACGGGCCCAATTCGCCCGTTTCCCAGCTACTCGCCTGTTGCACTGAAGCGCATTGTCCGGTAGTCGAAGGTATAGCTGTTGAGCTGGTCGAGTCCGTCGACGCCGATCACGCCGTACACGTCGTCGCGCGCCGCTGACCCAAGCGGCTGGGTGAGGACAGGGATGTAATGGAGGTCGACAGTTCTGTCGCCGATGAACAGGGGAACGGTCTCGGCAACGTAAGCTGATTGCGACCCTGATTCCATTCCCGGAAATGAGAGGGTCTGCATTTTTTGACCGTTGAACTCGGCGGCATGTTCGTCGAACCATCGCGACGTCAGATAAGTTTGCTGGCCGCCCGCATCAATGGCGAACATCCGGTCGTCGCTTTCACCGAGGTCGCCATGACTGCCGGTTGGATTGCCAGGCGAAGTTGGATCGGCGGCACGATCCTGAGTCCGCCCAAGAGCGACGATGACTTGGTCGCCGTCGAGATAGAAGCGGTCGCCGGTGGTGAGGCGATCCTGGTCCGATTGCGGGTCGATTTCCTTCGCGGGGTCCACCTGGATTGTGTTATCGGAGACCGTGATTCTTCCCATCGCAGCCAGCGCGGAAAAGCCGAGGATGCCCTCGACGCGATAGCCAGAGTCAGGGAAGGAATAGTCCGCGTCATCGAAGACGAAGGCGGTCACGTTGTGCAGCGTGAGACGGCCCCCGATGGTGAAGCGCGGAATCACAGTGGAGTGAACTTCGATCGGCCGTCCGGTGAGAGTGCGAACGATGGCGGACCTCGGAGAGATTTCGAGGCCGACATCGCGCGCGATGGAGCGAGAGATAAGATTGAAGGGCGCCGTCGGGTCAAGCATCCAGCTGTGCGATCGCGCGTCGATGAAAACCGGAACATCGATGAGACCAAGGGGATCGTTGCTGACTTGAAGCCGGAAGGGTTCGCACGGATCGACGGTAACGGGCGGGTTGTCCCTGGCCAGGGGCAGCAACTTGAGCGGCATTTCAATCTCATCCTGCTCACCTGGGCTCAGCTGGGCGTGAAGGCGGTCGTCGAGAGTCACATAGGCTCGAGCGGCCCTGGCCCAATCGCCCAGACGCAGGTAGTCTTCAGCGAGCGTCAAACGCAGCATCTTTTCGAGAATGTTGTTGCCGCTCGCCGTTACCTGATCGATCAGGGGTTCAAGAAGCTGGACCGACTGATCCAACTGGTTTGAGCGATTGGCCAGAATGCCTCGATAAAGCTGCGCCTGATCCCTTGGTAATTGATCGAGCTGTTCCTCAATGCGAAGGTACTGGTGGTCGGCGAGCAGGTTTACGAGCCGCGCGTTGGTATCAAGGCCGCTGCTTGTCCCGGTGTGGAGCTGCGCGCCGGCGCCCGGTTCCTGCGCCGTGGATGAAGGACCGCCTTCCGGAGGCGACGCCGCCGGCGCGGGCTGCTGAGCGGCGAGAGGGCAGAACGGAGCAGCAAGCACCAACGCGAGGGTGAGCCTTGCCATTGGCAACTGCACACCTTGAGGCGAATGCGCCATGCACCCGCCGATCCTCGCCGCAACTCCGCTCACGCAGCTCATCTGCACTTCGACGTTAACAGATCGGCAATGGCTCGGCGAAGAGCTTGCCATGAGACGTTTCTCAGGCGAACGCAGCTAGACTTGAAATAAGCCATGAAGCGCAGAACCATCGCACATTACGAAATTCTGCGGCGTCTTGGAGCCGGAGGCAGCGGAGTAGTATACGCAGCCAATGACACGCTGCTGCAGCGTCCCGTAGTGCTCAAGATGCTCCACACCGGGCTGCTGACGGCCGACCAGATGCGGTCGACGGTGCTGCGCGAGGCGCGGCTTGCTTCTGCAATCGAGCATCCCAACGTGTGCGCGATCTATGAGGTCGGCGAAAGCGGCGATGAGGCGTACATCGCCATGCAATTCGTGCCCGGCCAACCGCTCGACGAATTGATCGCCCGTGGACCGGCAAACCTGCAGCTTGTGCTTTCGGTTGGCATTCAGATCGCCGACGGGCTGCAGGCAGCACACGCACTGGGCATCTTTCACCGCGATCTGAAGCCGCAGAACGTAATGCTGACTGACGGCGGCCTGGTGAAGATTCTGGATTTCGGCCTGGCCCGGCGGCTCACACCTGAGGATGCGCGCTTCGACCCCGGGAAGCCGGCGCCGGCCACAGACAAATCCGAGACCACGCATACAGCGCGCGGCGGAACGATCCGTTACATGGCCCCCGAACAGTTTGTTACGGGGCATTCCAGCGTCCAGTCGGATGTGTGGGCACTGGGCGTGATCCTCTACGAATTAGCCAGCGGCCGTCACCCATTCGCCCGTGCTGATGCCGAGGACTTTCAGGCCATTCGTTCCATCCAGTTCCTGGAGCCCGACGACATGAGTACTTTTGTCCCCGATATCTCGCCGGAACTCAAGAGTGTGATTGCGGCCTGTTTGGAAAAGAATCCGGGAGCACGCACAGCGTCGGCGGCTGAGATTCGGGAAGGGCTGAAGACCATTATGAAAGCGCTGCGCATCGAAACGGGCATCCTTCCTGGCGACGCCGTGGCGAACCTGCCCGCGACAGGCGCAGAGGCTGAGAAACGGACCACCGGCCTGCTTTCGATGCTGGCCGAGCGATTTCGCGAATCTGCCGGGGAACCAAGGACGCAGAATTCGCTCGTGGTTCTCCCTTTTGCCAATCTGGGCGCGACCGAGGCCGCGCCGCTTTACGGATATGCGCTCGCCGACGCGATCGCCGCGCGATTGGCGCGGATTCCCTCGCTGGTCGTTCGGCCCTCGAGCGCGTTGATGCCGCTGGCCGGGACGCAGCCCTGGGCGCAGATGGATCCACTGGCGGTGGGGCAGAAGTTGCTGGTGAGACTGGTGCTCGCCGGAAGCTTTGTCCGCTCAGAGAGCGGATTCGACCTGAACTGGCAGCTGCTCGATGTTGTGTCGCAGAGCGTGCGCACCGGCGGATCGATTCGCGTCGCGTCGCTGGATTTGATTGCGGTGCAATCGGAGATTTCGAACGAAGTGTTCGCCACGCTGCAGGGAATGGGGGCCGCGGATGGAATTGAATCTTCGCGCGCCGGGCAGAGCACAGAAGCGGCTCGTGCCCCGGCGCGCGATGGATCGCTGCGTGGGCCGGTCAGCGAGCAGTACTTGCAGGCGCGCGCGTTGTTGAGTTCCTTCATGGTGCGCACCGGCTCGCGTGCGGATCTGGATCGCGCGCATGCGTTGTTTACGCGCGTCACCGGAGCCGACCCGGGATTCGCAGCGGGATGGAGCGGCCTGGGAATTGCTGAGCTGCAATATGCGCGGCACGGTTTCGGCGGGCAGACCCATGTCATGCGCGCGCGGCGCGCCTTCGACGAGGCGCTGAAGCTCGATCCGGCGTCGACCGAAACCAATCTCTACCGCATTTATATGCTGCTCTCGCGCGGCGAAAAGGAATCGGCGCGGCATGGCATTGCCAATTTGCTGACCAGCGCTGCAAATGACTGGAACGTGCACATGGTGGCCGGCCTGGCGCTGCGCGGCGACGGCATGTACGAGGAGGCCTTGGGCGAATTCAGCCATGCGCTGAAACTGAACCCTGCTAATGCCGCAATTCTCTATAATCATCGCGCTCGCGTATACCACTATCGGAACCAAATCGAACTGGCGGGCGACGAGTTGGAGAAGGGATTGGCGCTCGAGCCGCGCCACCCGCTCCTGCGCACCTCTTCGGGCTACCAGCAGATGCGGCTGGGCAACCTCGACAAGGCGATCAAAACTCTCGAGAGCGTGATTGCCGACGATCCCTCGCTCCGCATTGCCGTGCCCACTCTCGCCATCTGCTATGTGCAGTCCGGTGCGCGAGACCGGGGCGGCGCCCTGCTCAAAGACGACACCCTGGCCGCCGCCGAGGCCGACAGCGAAATGGCGTACCGGCTGGCCACTTACTTCGCCGTCGACGGCGATTCAAGCGAGGCCTTGCATTGGATGCGCCGCGCCATCTATCTCGGCAACGAGAACTATCCCTGGTTCCAGAAGAATCCCGCGTGGAATAACCTGCGCACCAACGCGGACTTTGAGCGGATTCTGGAGGATCTGAAGAAGAGTTTTCGCAGGAACCAGAAAATCTGGAAGCGGTTGCTGGAAGAGGTGCCACACGGGGAGTAGGCGGTCTTAGCCGGACGACCCGGTGCGTTCGTAAGGTTGGTATTCCGGCTCCCAGACATAGCCGCGAATCCTTCGATTGAATTCGTCTCCGTCGCAGGCGTCGGCGACACCCTCTGCCATGGCTTGCCGGCCCACCGCGGCTGCGACAGCCGCACTGGTCATCCGGGAATCCGCGATGGGCGGCAGCAGCGGTGCACTCTTGTCGGCGCGGGCAGGCGAAAGCGAAGCCAGCGCTTTGGCAGCGGCCATAATCATGCCGTCGGTGACGCGGCGAGCCCGGGAAACGAGAATGCCAAGAGACAGACCGGGGAAGATGTAGGAATTGTTGACCTGCGCGATGCGGACAGGTTTGCCATCGACTTCAACCGGAGCAAAGGGACTGCCTGTGCCGACAAGTGCGCGGCCCTCAGTCCAGCGCAGCAGATCCGCGGGAGCAGCCTCAGATTGCGAAGTCGGGTTCGAGAGGGGAAAGACGACCGGGCGCGGAGTGTGGCGAGACATCTCGCGCACAATCTCCTCACTGAAGGCACCGGGTTGAGCGCTCGCGCCGGCCAGCACCGTGATGCCGGCGTTGCGCACAACATCGAGCAGCGAGATGAGGCCTGAGCCGGGCGCTGAAAGCTTCCACCCGGCAACATCCTCGCACTTGCGCGCAAAGGCCCGCTGTGCGGGCCGAATGCCCTCGCAACCTTCCACGATCAGGCCAAGGTGGTTGAATGCGTATATTCGCCGGCGCGCCTGTTCATCACTGAGGCCTTCTTGCTTCATCTCGGCGATGAGCAGATCGAGAATTCCTGCGCCCGCCGATCCTGTGCCGAACATTGCAATCGTATGCTCCCGGAGCGGAATGCCCGTTGCATTGACAGCCGCGAGCAGCGTGGCGGTGGTCACGGCCGCGGTTCCCTGGATGTCGTCGTTGAAGGTGCAGAGGCGGCCGCGATAGCGATCGAGGAGGCGCTCGGCATTGACGCCCGCAAAATCCTCCCATTGCAAAAGAATGTGCGGCCAGCGACGCTCGACTGCGGTCACAAAGGCCTCGATAAAATCGTCGTACTCCTGGCCGCGGATGCGCTGATGCTCCCAACCGATGTAAATGGGATCGTTGAGCCGCGCCTCATTGTCGGTGCCGACGTCGAGCAGCACGGGCAGGCAATGCTCGGGCGGAATGCCGCCCAGCGCGGTATAGAGCGCCATTTTGCCGATGGGAATGCCCATGCCGCCGGCGCCTTGATCGCCAAGGCCGAGAATGCGCTCCCCGTCGCTGACCACGATGCACCTTATGGGATCAAAGTGGGAGCTCGAGAAAATCTGTTCCATGCGGTCCTTGTCGGGGTAGCTGACGAAGAGGCCGCGCGGCTTGCGCCAGATTTCGGAAAAGCGCTGACAGCCCTCGCCGACGGTCGGCGTGTAGACGATCGGCAACAACTCCTCGATATGGTTGGCAATGAGCGAGTAGAAAAGGGTCTCATTGCTGTCCTGCAGGTCGCGCATGTAGCTGTACTTGTCAAAGGCCGTGGGGTGATTGTCGAGCACGCGTTTGCGGCGCTCGCGCTGGCTTTCGAGCGTTCCGACGTGTGGCGGCAGAAGGCCGTGCAGCGCGAACGTATCTCGCTCCGCCTCGGTGAAGGCCGTCCCCTTGTTGAGTCGTGGACTCATGAGCAGATTGAACCCGGTAAGGTGGGTGCGAATTACGGGCCGGCCCGGGGCTGTCGACTCAGTGACCAAACGGGATTCTCCAAGCTCTCAGAAACGCGTCTCCATAGAATATTGGACTCTAATCGAAATCAAACAGGACGATCTCTGGCCGCGTGCCGACGCGCATGGGAGGGCCCCACGTCCCGGCGCCTGCGGAAGTGTAGACTTGGAGCGACCCAAAGCGGTGCAGGCCGCAGATGAAGCGGCCATAGACTCGGCGCGTGATCCAGGTGAAAGGCAGAAACTGCCCGCCGTGGGTGTGGCCGGAGAGCTGCAAGCTAAAGCCCGCCCGCTCCACGATTGGCAGCCGCGTGGGCGCATGGTTGAGCAGAACAGCCGGACAGGTTCCGCCGGACTCCGGGCCTTCCGCGCGCATGCCGTTGAGCGCGGCCTTCATGTGCAGGGGCGATGATGAGTCGTGATAAAGGACGCCGGCGACGCGGAGGCCGTCAACCACGATCTGCCGGTTGGCAAGAACGCGGATACCCGCCCTTGTGACGGCTTCGATATAGTGCGTGGGCGAAGTGAACTCCTCGTGATTGCCGGTGGAGAAGAAGATTCCGAGCGGAGGCTTGAGCTCCCGGAAGGGCACAAGCAATCGATCGAGGTCGCTCTTTGTGCCATCGAAGAGGTCGCCGGGAATAAAAACGATGTCGGGCCTGAGTTGCGAGGCCAGCGCGACGACCCGCCGGCAAAAACGGACGCCGTTAACGGGTCCGAGATGCAGATCGCTCATCAGGACGGCTCTGCGCCCGCGCCAGGATTGGGGAAGATCGGGAATCCGAACCGGAACGCGGCGGATGCGGACTATGCGGGCATTCACGAGGCCGTAAATTCCTGTGAGCACCGCAATTAAATACACGACCCCCGCCAGCGGAGAGCGCAGAGTATCGGGATTTGCCCCCAGATGCGAAATCCTTATTGCCAGCCACGCCAGCCGGATGACAATCGACCCCCAGAAAAAGAAGTTGAGAAAGCCGAGCCAGACGGCCGCAGCCCAATAAATGATCCGAACCGCAGGATTGGAATAGCGGAAGGAAAGAAGCGATGCTACGACGAAGCTGAAAGCCAGAATCAGCATCGCCACGCGCAGATCGGCGGCCGCAGCGGGAGCCAAGACGGGACTGAAGGCGATGATGGTGGAGTAAACGAACCAATGCGCGAGTAAGAGAATGGCCTGGATGATGAGGATGGCAAGAACAGGCCAAGCTTTCAAATCCAGATCTCCTTCTATTCATGATTGCATGGGCCCCGGCCGATGCGTCCGGACCAAAAGGGCTAAGGCCGCGTGCAACAATCTTTTCATGGTGGACAACGGCGGCGAGGCGCTCGGGATTTACATTTCCATTCCTTTTTGCCGGTCGAAGTGTACCTATTGCAACTTTGCCTCGGGTGTGCACCCAGCGGCCGACCATGCGCACTACGTCGAACGGCTGGTCGAAGACCTGCTTTGGGCTCGGACCTTGTCCAAAGGCAGAGGAGTGGAACTCACCCGGCGCGTCGACACGGTCTATCTCGGCGGGGGAACGCCGAGCCTGCTGGCGCCCGATCTCCTGGTGCTTCTCTTCAACTCAATCCGATCGGAATTCGATTTGGACCCCGATGCAGAGATCACCATGGAGTGCGCGCCCGGACAAATGGCTGACGCGACGCTGGAAGCGATGGCGGCGATGGGCGTAAACCGCGTTAGTCTCGGCGTGCAATCGTTTGTGGATTGGGAGGCGCACGCCAGCGGGCGATTGCACAGCCGCACAGTTGTCGAGAGTGATTTAGGGCGGCTGCGCTCGGCAGGAATCGCAAATCTGAATGTGGACTTGATCGCCGGACTGGCCGGCCAGACATTCGCCTCATGGGAAGAGTCGCTGGATGGCGTCATCGATTCCGGCGTGCCACACGCCAGCGTATACATGCTTGAAGTGGACCAGAAATCGCGGTTGGGGCGCGAAATGCTCGAGGGCGGCGCTCGATACCGCGCAGATTTGGTGCCTTCCGAAGAAGCGATTGCTCGCATGTATGAGCGCGCCATCGAGCGGCTCGGAAGCGCCGGCCTCATCCAATACGAGATCTCCAATTTTTCCCGACTCGGATTTGAATCGAACCACAATCTGCGTTACTGGCGGCGGCGCCCGTATCTTGGAATCGGCCTAGATGCGTCGTCCATGCTGGCACTGCATGCAGCAGCCGTTCGGAACGGCGCTGGAGACCAGGCGAGACCGTCCGATGTGCTTCGCCTCACGACCACAGACGTGCTGAAGGAATATCTTGCAGGCCCCGCAGCTCCCGAAATCACCCGCCTCTCGCCGGCGCGGCAATTCGAGGAAGCGTGGTTTCTCGGGCTGCGCATGAATGAAGGCGTGGACATCGACGCGCTGAGGCAGGAATTCGGCGCCGCGAAGGTCGCGCCAGCAATGAAAACAGTCGAGCGGCTGGTCGACGATGGCCTACTGGCCGCCGAGGGCGCGCACGTCCGGCTCACATCGCGCGGCAGGCTTTTCTCAAACGACGTCTTTCAGGAGTTTCTGGAGGTAGTGGACCCGGACCAAGGATCGGAGGACAGCTTCACGGCCTCGCAAGCGCAACTGGCCTGGAAGCTAGAGTCAGCGATGAATGAAGTTTGATTTGCGATTGCCGAAATCGCGATGGAGCGAGCGTTTGTCACGCCGCAACTCTCGCTTTTCGCGCAGAAGAGACGCTCAACTTCGCTCGCAATCCCAGACAATCGGAGTAGCGTAACAACTTCTCGATGCTCACTTGCGTGATGCGGCCGCGCATCAGGTTGCTCACCGCCGGCTGATATTCATCGAGAATGGCAACTAATTCACGCTGCGTATATTCATGGCGTTCAATCTCAGTGCGGATGGCATCGAGGAGCTCGGCTTTGATTTTGAGCGCAGTCGCCTGGGACCGCGAAAAACCGAGATCATCGAAAATATCGCCTCGCGTAACGTGACGGATCGGGTTAGCCTTCTTCGCCATTTTTCTATTCCTCGGCTGTCTTTCGTTGTCCAAGCACCAGGCGCAAACGTGTCCTCGCAATTTCG
>JASHSG010000190.1 GCA_030040935.1 Acidobacteriaceae bacterium
CCAAGCGCAGGATTCCTGAGCCCCCGTCTGTTTCGTTCCCTTGTTCCCTCGTTCTCTGCCGGGGTCCCCAGTGACAGGTTCTCGTCACTGGGGTGGCTTGTTCGCTGTTTCTCTCAGCTCCGCCACAATCTCTGCTGCGGCCGCGCGCGCTTGGGCTTCCTGGTCGGGCGGGAAGCTGATGGCGCCCACGCGCGCGTGACCGCCTCCGCCGTAGCGCTCGCAAATCTGCGCCAGGTTGACCATCTTTTTCGGGTCGGCCGTGGTCCAGGGATTTGATCCCACGGCTACCTTCGTCCGAAAACTCGACTTCGACAGCCCGATCGAGTAAGTCGCGTGCGGATAGAGATAGTACGGGATGAACTTGTTGAATCCTTCCAGCGGATGGTCGGTGATGTCGAAAAAAATCGTCCCATCGCGTTCTTCCGCGCGGCTGCGGATCAACTCGATTGCTTCCTCATGCCGCTTGAGCAAGGGAGGCAGCAGGCCGGCGACAAAAGGCTGGCAAAGCACCTGATCGAGCGGCATCCGGGTGAGCAGCGGAATCAGCCGCGGAATGAACTCCGGATCCTCGGTGGCCTCGATAATGAGGGTGAGCTTCATGGCCGGCGCCGCCATCTCAACCGCAGCTTCCGGGCTCTGGTATTTTGCGCCATCCACGATGTCGGCCCAATCAATCAGCTCCGCCACCGGAGCCGTATCAAATCCATACTGCGTTTTGGCGATATGAGCCAGAAAACTGGTGCAGGAAGTGTAGTTGGGATCGAAAAACTTTCGCGCAGCGCAATTGGGGTCGCGCCGGCAAGCCAGAAAGTTCTCGTGGTCTTCGGGAGTCAGGAATGCGGATTGGTGGTGATCGAACCACCACGTAATGCGCGGCGAAGCCGAATACTTGAAGTCCACGATGGCGTTTTCGTCGCCGGTAAATTCACTTTCATCGAAAAGTGCGCCGGCGCGGTGCACCAGCCCGCGATACTCGTAGCTCGCGTCCCGCGTGATGCACTCCCGATGAAAGCGAGTGAACAGAGAGGCTGAGCAAGCTCCGTCAAAGCACTTGTCGTGATAGAAGACGCGAACCCGCATCGCGAGCGACCCTCCTCGAGCCAGCTCCTGAACAACCGGAACTGTACAGCATCAAGGGCGGGGCCGATTGTGTCAAGCTCGGTCGTAACACTCGGCCCAAATGCGAAATCCAGCCTGCGGGTACGAACCTCGCCGTAATCCGCATCACAATCGGCGAACTCGCCCATCGTTTACCCTCATGAGAGTCTCCCGCAATGACCACGGACGCCGCTCAAGCTCGCTACCCGCTGACCCAGGGCGTTAACCCGTGGCTGGTCACCGTCTCGGTCATGCTGCCCACCTTCATGGAGGTGCTCGACACCGCGATTGCCTCGGTGGCCCTACCCTACATCGCCGGCTCGCTCTCGGCTTCCAACTCCGAGGCAACATGGGTGCTGACCAGCTACCTGGTGGCCAACGCGGTCATTCTTCCCGCCTCGAATTGGTTTGCACGGCGGTTCGGCCGCAAGCGATTCCTGCTCACATGCGTGATCCTCTTCACTTTCGCCTCGTTCTTCTGCGGCGCTGCGCCATCGCTGGCCGTCATCCTTTTGGCTCGCGTGATGCAGGGCGCAGGCGGCGGCGCATTGCAGCCGTTGTCGCAATCCATCCTGCTTGAGAGCTTTTCCCTCAAGGACCGCTCCAAAGCCATGGCCGCCTACGGCCTGGGAATCGTTTGCGCGCCGGTCCTCGGCCCCACGCTGGGCGGCTGGCTCACCGATACGTTTAGCTGGCGCTACGCCTTCTACATCAACATTCCCGTCGGCATTCTCGCCGTCATCATGATCAGCCGCTTCGTTCACGATCCGCCGTACATCAAGCACGCTAAAGTGGGCGCGTTCGACAACATCGGCTTCGGACTGCTGGTGGTCTGGACAGGCTGCCTTCAGGTCGTCTTAGACAGGGGCCAGGAAGACGATTGGTTTGGCGCTGTCTGGGTGCGCTGGGCGGTCGCCGCGCTCGTCGTCGCGGTCGTCGGCTGGATCTGGCGATCCTGGACCCATCCCAAAGGCCTCGTCGACCTGCATATCCTGAAGGACCGAAACTTTCGCACCGGCTGCCTGATGATCGCCATGCTGGGGATGTGCATTTACATCACCATTGCCATCCTGCCGCTCTACTACCAGGAGATTCTCGGCTACACGGCTTTTACGGCGGGCCTTGTGGTTTTCCCCCGCGGCGTGGGCTCCTTTATCGGCTCACCCATCATCGGCATCCTGGGTTCGCGCGTCGACAACCGCAGGCTGCTTAGCGCCGGATTCCTCGGTTTCGCCGCGTGCGCTTTCATGTTCGGCGAAGTCAACCTCGACATCGGCCCTTACACATTGTTCCTTCCCATCATCCTCACCGGATTCGCGCTGAGCTTTGTCTTTGTGCCCCTCGCCACGCTCTGCACATCGACGATTTCCAGAAACGAAATGGGAAACGCCACCGGCATCTTCAACATGCTTCGCAATATCGGCGGATCGATCGGGATTGCGATGGCGACGACGGCGATTATTCGGCGCGCGGCTCTGCATCAGACCGAGCTGGGCGCGAATCTGTCGCCAAGCTCGGCCGTGCTCCAGCAAAAGTCCGCCATGGTCGCGATGTACCTTGGCCATCACATCGGCCCAGGGGCCGCTCGCCAAGGGTCTTACGGCCTGATCTACGGCCTGATGGAACAGCAGGCCGCGCAGCTCGCCTACATCGATGTCTTTCGCTGGACTGCGATTCTCGCCCTGATCTGCGCCGCCTGTGCGTGGCTGTTCAAAAAGCCGGCCCCGCACGCGGAGCCGCCGCCGGGGGCGCATTGAGCACGGTGCCCGGTCTCTGCGATTCACTTGAGTTCCCGGAGGAATTGCGCTTTACTGGCTTGCATCATGAAATCCAGTCAATTTCTCGCTGTCAGACTTGCGGAATGTGGCCTTCTCGTTTGCGCCGCCGTCGTCGCCGGCCAGCAGCCGTCAGAGGCCTTGAGCAAGCCTTCAGGAAAACCTGTTCCCGTGAAGATCGAGAAGCAGGTCATGA
Organism: Acidobacteriaceae bacterium; assembly: GCA_030040935.1. GTDB lineage: Bacteria > Acidobacteriota > Terriglobia > Terriglobales > Acidobacteriaceae > Telmatobacter. The sequence continues at coordinate 3,070 of JASHSG010000190.1, forward strand.
CCTTCCCCGAATCAGTGGTTACTGAGCAGTGGCCTCATACTCCCAAAATCGCGAACCCGCCGGAGAATCTCAAACTCCTCAATCCTGGTCAGTGCGTTCGCGTTGGCGTAATCGCCATTGGAGATGACCGCGATGCCTATCTCGGCAAGTCGCAGCTTTCCCTTCGCTTCGAGTTTGCCGGGAAAGTGCAGTCGAATGCGCCGCAGGCGCTTGCGGCGACCAAGCAGATGAAACCGGAAGGCTCCGACATGATCAACGCCGCCCTCAACTACGCCGGCGTTCCGCTCCCCGGCGTTTCGTCGGCTTCGATCGGCGCTTCAGCCGCCAGTTGGTGCGTCCCCGATGACGCGCAGGACGGAATGGTGACCATCGATTCCGAACTCGAGACTCCGAAGGGCCTTAAGAAGCTTCAGACCGTCACGATTCCCGTCGAAAGCCTCGAAACCGGCAGCAAGCGAGCCTTCAAAAGCGGCGAGGAATTCGAACAGTTCACGATGCAGTACCATTACCAGCCTGAGCCGGCGCGGCTCTTTCCTTTTTTGCAATACTTCGGCGCCGACGAAAAATTCCGCAACCAAACGGGCGCGCTCGAAACCTCGGCAGCGTTCATTGGATCGGCGCTCCGAGCCGATCCGGCGGCGGCCAAGGATTTCACGACGAGAGTCGCGTCTCAGACAGGATTCACGCGCGCCTTCGGGTTGCTCATACTGCTCAACGCCGGGTTCGATATCGATCAGGTTTTGAAGACGATGAGCGACGACGACAGGAAGCGATTTGCGAATCACCCCGTTCTTCCCGATCCGTTCGACTTTTCACATGTTGAGGACATCGGTACGCGGCTCGATATGCTGTGGTCAATCTTTCTGGCAAATGGGCAGCTTGCGCCTGTCCGCCAGATCGTGAGTGCGCTCGCCTGGCACTCCGATTGGGAGGATTTTGACAAGGCGCGTCAGTCGGCCAATCCACCAAAAGAGTGGACCCCTGCGATTGGCCGGGCCGTCGGCTATGGAGCCGCTGGTTGGGCCCTCGGCTCGTTTCAGCGGACTGATCCACTGGCAGCCGATTACATCGAGGATCTGATTTCCGCGCCCGACACCCCGGACGTCGTGAAGACCGAGCTCAAGGGTCTGGCGACCAATCCTGCATTCCGATGGCAAGACAAGAAATGAGGGTTGAGGCGTACGTCACGCCAGCGGTGCAAATTTTTTCGCCGCTTCGTCGTACTCCTCAATCCGGCCGGTCAGGATGTCGTAATACCATCCGTGCACCGTAAGCCGGCCTTCGGCCAGCGCCTGCTCGACCGCCGGCTGCGCGCGCAGGTTCCCGATCTGCGCCACAACGTTGCCGCGGAT
>JASHSG010000191.1 GCA_030040935.1 Acidobacteriaceae bacterium
CAGCCACCACGCCACAATCGCCGCCGCAACAATCAGCAGTCCGAACACCTGGTTGCGCCGGAAGACGCGCGTCTGCTCCGCGCGCGCAACCTTCTCGGCCTGCTGCTGTTTGTGCGGCTTGATGTGTGTATCAACCATCTTGAACCTGCGCGCCGGTTTATGCAGAGACCTGCTCGGCACATCCCGCATCAGTATAGGAGAATCTCTGCGCGGCGATTCCCTCTTCTTCGCCGTTTGACTTCCCCCACCCCCGTTGCCGATTATTCTCTTGGTCTTGGATAAGTTTCGCTTGCAGGGAAGGTCAATTGAAGGTCCTCATCCTTGGTTCCGGCGGCCGCGAGCACGCCCTCGCGTGGGCCGTCACGCGCAGCCCGCGCGTCACTGAAGTCGTCTGCGCTCCGGGCAACGGCGGAATCGCGCAAATTGCCCGCCCGGTCTCTGTCGATCTCAAGGACCTGGCCGCCATGGCCCGCCTTGCCGAAGCTGAGAAACCCGATCTGACCATCGTCGGCCCCGAGCTTCCGCTCTCGCTGGGCATCGTCGACGAGCTGCAACAGCGCGGCATGCGCGTCTTCGGCCCAACGCGCGCCGCCGCCATGCTTGAAACCAGCAAGGGTTTCGCCAAGCGCTTTCTCCAGCGCCACAACATTCCCACGCCCAACTACGCCGTCTGCTCGTCGCCGGCCGAAGTCGAGAAGGCCATCGAGATGTTTCATCCGCCCATCGTCGTCAAGGCGGACGGCCTGGCGGCGGGCAAAGGCGTCATTATCTGCGAATCGCGCGCTACGGCAGCTGAAGCCGCGCAGGGGCTTTTCACCGGCGCGCTCCTCGGCTCATCGGAGCAGCAGGTCGTTATCGAGGAATTTATTGAAGGCGACGAAGTCAGCTTCCTTTGCCTCAGTGACGGCCAGCATGTCGCGCCGCTCATTGCCGCGCAGGATCACAAGCGCATCGGCGAAGGCGACACCGGTCCCAACACCGGCGGCATGGGCGTTTACTCCGCCGATTCTCTTCTCGACGCCGCCATGTCCGACTGGATTCTCAACCACATCGCAGTGCCCACCGTCGAGGGCATGGCCGCCGAGGAGACCCCTTTCGCCGGCGTCCTTTATTGCGGTCTCATGATGACGGCGCGCGGACCCCAGGTTCTCGAATTCAACGCGCGCTTCGGCGATCCGGAGACGCAGGCGATCGTCGTGCGGCTGGAGAGCGATCTGATCGATGCGCTCGAGGCTTGCGTGGATGGCAATCTTTTGGACGCGCCGATGCGCTGGGCGCCCGGCGCATCGGCCTGCGTGGTGGCAAGTTCCGGCGGTTATCCCGGCAGCTATAAGAACGGTTTTCCCATTACTGGGCTCGCAGCGGCAGCCCAGGTCCCGGGCGTGCAGATCTTTCATGCAGGTTCAGCTCAGGTCGGTGGACAAATTGTCACCGCCGGCGGCCGCGTTCTCGGCGTCACCGCCGCCGCCGACTCGCTCGATGGGGCTCTCGCAAGGGCCTATCAGGCCCTCGCCGAGATCTCCTTTGAAGGCATGTATTATCGCCGCGACATCGGCCATCGCGCGCTCGGAGCGGCAAAGTAGCTCTCGCGCCGGACAACTTACGATTCACTACTCACGACCCCTGGGGAGATCATCATGAGCGCAGGAATCACTTTCGACGAAATGCTGGCCTGGAACGATCAGGCGTCGCAATGGTGGAAAGCGCACCTCGACGCCAATCCCAATCTGCTCGCGCTTCCCTGCGGCATCGGAGGCGCCAGGGACGTTCAGGAATTCGTTCGCCACATCTGGGGCGCGGAATTGCGCTGGGCCCAGCGGCTTGCGGGAATTGAGGAAACGGCACGCGAGAAGATCCCCGCCGGCCCCCTTGACTCGCTCTATGATCTTCACGGGCAGGCCATCGCAATCTATCGCGCTCTCCTCGCCGCTCCGGAAAACACGTGGAGCGATCCTTACGTTCTGAAATTTGACTGGATCCCTCCGGAGCAGCGCACTGTCTCACGAAGAAAGATCGCGGGGCACGCGCTCTTCCACAGCCAGCGCCATTGGGCGCAACTCGCCACACTGGTCCGCAACGCCGGCTTCCCCTCACAATTCCGGGGCGACCTGCTCTTCAGTCCTGCGCTGACCTAGCTTCTGGTTCAGTCGCCGGTTTCGCCTGTTGCTTCTGGAAACACGATCTGCAAAGCACTGGCCTTCCCTGCGTCGGCTTGAAGGGAACCGTTGTTTCGGTGCCGCACTCTGAGCACGTGGTCCGCGTCTCGGGGCGGACGCGCTGGCTCCCCCGGGCTCGCTTCGCCTTGCACTGCTTGCAATGCTTGGGGTCATTCTTGAATTGTTTGTCGTGAAAGAAGAGCTGCTCGCCTGCTGTGAATACAAATTCGGCGCCGCAGTCAACGCATTTGAGGACTCGATCGGTGAATTCCATGGCCGGCTTCCCTCACAGGGACTTCCACCGAAATCGGCCATGGCTCAGCAGGTTCTGCCGGTCGCGGTTCCCTGAATTCGTTCGTCGTGCACTCCAAGGGGGCCCGGACCGCGCTAAAAATAGGGCGGCATTCGAACTCTTGCCCACAACAGCGGGCAACCTTACACTTCGCACGCCAGACGCGTGGTCGGCGATCTTTCGCGCTTCTCTGTCTCTGGAGGGATTGCGGCAATTTGCCCGTCTCGATTTGATCCTCGTCGCGAACCAAAGGCTGCCTGCTGCATCGATCGACAGAAACTGGAGAAACGGTCGAGCCAATTTAAACGCCGCGGTTGCCGTCCCGAATCTTTCTGGTCTCTCTGGCAGCCTTCCTTTTTGTCTGTCGAAGGCTGTCGGAACTCTGCATCCCGCGGCGGGTGATAAATTCAATCCTGCTCTTTACGAGCCTTTTTGCGGTTCCGCTTGCGCGCCAAGGCTGCCTTGACGCGGCGCTTCTCACCTGGCTTCAGGTAGTAGGAGTGACGCTTCACTTCCTTGATGATGTCCTCCTGCTGTACCTTCCGCTTGAATCTCCGAAGAGCGTTTTCCAGCGGTTCGCCTTCCTGTACGCGAATCTCCGCCAATAGTTAACACCTCCAAACCTGCCTGTAAGGCTTCACTCATCATACGCGAGTTTTCAATCGGGCGCGAGTTTTCAATCGGGAGCCAACCAACTGCTTTTCATGCGTTTCCATGCGCCGGCTCCCACTCCCGAGTCCTTTCAATCTGCCCGTTCGCCGGGAGTTATTCCCCCTCTGATTTGGATATCGGCAGTTAAACTCTCTTGAAGAGGCCGCCATGCTCCGAACCTACCAGGGCCATTCGCCAAAAATTCCAGCCAGTTGCTACATCGACCCCTCCGCCCAAATCCTCGGCGATGTTGTGCTCGGCGAGCGCTCGTCGGTGTGGATGAACGCCGTTTTGCGCGGCGACGTCAACTTCATCCGCGTCGGTTCCAGCTCCAACGTCCAGGATTGTTCTGTCCTCCACGGTCAGCGCAACCTTTATCCCGTCATCGTGGGCGACTGGGTCACCATCGGGCACAATGCCACTGTCCACGGTTGCGTGGTCGAGGACATGTGCGTCATCGGCATGGGAGCGACCATCCTGAACAACAGCCGCATTGGCGAGGGCTCGATCATTGCGGCAGGTTCCGTGGTTCCCGAGCACACCATCGTTCCGCCCCGCACTCTGTGGGCCGGCGTTCCCGCCAAACTGCGCCGCGAAATTACCGATAAGGATCGCGATCTCATTCGCGAGTACGCGCAGAATTATCTCGACTACGTCGAAATCTACCTTAACGACCCTCCGAAGACGATCTGATTCATCTCGTCTTGTTCAATCCGCGTCTCAGCGCAGCTGGGGCCCGGCCTCACCAGGACAATCAAACCGTCATCTCCACACGTTTCGTCCGGAGAATGCGCTTGTTGACATTTGCCTCTTTGGAATAGTCCGATAAAGAGCAATGGCTGGCTCTGCCGGTTCTCATTCAAGAGTCCATTCAAGAAAACCAGATGATTTTCCCCCCGCACGCTTCGAGCCCGTTCATTTCACTCGCGCCATTGCTCGCCGTATTGGTTCTTGGTTTCGGGCTCGGCGTTCAGGCGCAAATCGCCCCCGCGCCCAACGGCCGCGCTTCACTTCCCGACGCGCCATCCCCGCAGGCGTCGCCTCAAGACGACGTATCGATCGGCAATCTGCCGCGCAATTTCGTCCATGATCAGGCGGCCATATGGACCAGCCCTAAAGACGTGCGCACGCACGACCTCACATGGCTGCTTCCACTCGCCGCTGCCACCGGCACCGCCCTCGGCACCGATCACTATGTCATGACAAAGGTAGTTTCAACCAATCCCAGCTTCAACCAAGCCAATATCAACGTTTCCAATGCGATGATCTACAGCCTGGTCGCAACCCCTGTCGTTCTCTATGGATTCGGCCGGCTCGAGCAGGACGATCACGCGCGCGAGGCCGGAATTCTTGCCGGCGAGGCAATGGTGGACGGCGTGGTGGTGGAGCAAGGCATGAAGCTGATTTTCTGGCAGGAGCGGCCGTATCAGGACGATGCGCGAGGGAAGTTCTTCCAATCGAGCGCGGGCGTCGACTCCGCCTTTCCTTCTTCCCACACGCTGATTGCTTTTTCAGCCGCATCCGCGCTCGCCGCTGAGTATCCATCCCGCTGGGCGCAGGTTCTTCTCTATTCCGGCGCCAGCGGCGTGGGCCTCACTCGCGTTCTTGGCCGCGACCACTTTCCCGCCGACGTGCTGGTCGGCGGCGCCCTCGGTTGGCTCATTGGCCACAACGTTGTCAGGCGCCACCATCATTCCGCCGCTAAACTCGTGCTCCACCGCGAAGGCGGACCGTGATGACGAATTGCGGGCCACTCACTGTCGGTCCCTGACCCCTGTTTCTCACACCGGCAGCGGATTCCGTCCCGCAAAAAACTTCCTCTGGTGCCAATAGGGATAAACCGGTTCACGTTCGCTGGCCTCGTCGAGCGCAGCGACCTGTTCGGCGCTCAGTTTCCATCCTGCCGCGCCCAGGTTCTGCCGCAGCTGCTCCTCATTCCGCGCGCCCACAATCACTGACGAAATGGTCGGCCTTTGCAGCAGCCAGTTCAGCGCCACCTGCGGAACCGTCTTGCCGGAATCTGCCGCAACCCTGTCCAGCACGTCTACCACGCGGAATACAAACTCATCGGGAACCTGCGGCCCTTCCGGCGCGATGGTATGCAGCCGGCTTACTTTAGGCAGCGGCATGCCGCGGCGAATCTTGCCCGTCAGCCGTCCCCATCCCAGCGGACTCCACACCAGAGCGCCCACCTTCTCTGCCAATGCAAGCGGCATTAGCTCCCACTCGTATTCGCGCCCGATGAGCGAGTAATACACCTGGTGAGCTACGAAACGGGTCCACCCGCAGCGATCGGCCACCGCCAGCGATTTCATCAGGTGCCATCCTGAAAAGTTCGAGCAGGCGATGTAGCGCACCTTGCCTTCGAGCACAAATCTGTTCAGCGTCTCCTGGGTTTCTTCAATCGGCGTGAGCGCGTCGAAGCAATGCAGGTGATAAATGTCGATGTAATCTGTCGCCAGCCGCCGCAGGCTGGCCTCCAGCGCGCGCCGCAAATGAAACCGTGATGAACCCTCGTCGTTCGGTCCCGGCCCGGTCGCAAACCCTGATTTGGTCGAGATCAGAGCCTGGTCACGTTTTCCCGCGAGAGCCTTGCCCAGAATCTCTTCCGAGCGGCCTTCGGAGTATCCATCCGCCGTGTCGAATAGATTGACGCCGGCCTCGAGGCAGATGTCGATCAGCCGCCGCGCCTCCTCGATCTCCGTCGATCCGAATCCCTTAAAAAACTCATTGGAACCGCCAAACGTCGCGGTCCCAAAACCCAGTGCGGAAACCTTGAGGCCCGAGCCTCCCAGCAATCGATATTCCATGGCTTTTGGATGCCTCATCTCGCCGCGGGATGCGGCAATCGGCGCCGCGCGGGTCCGTTGTTCCTTGCCGCAACAATCTCACTCGGTGATCACGCGGTCGGCCCACTCGACGAGAGAAACAAAGATGGTTGGGTTTCCAAACTTCGCTCCCCAATGATCCAGATCGGACTGCGCAACCGAACGAGCTCGGCTGCAAGCGCCGCATGCATAAATCGGAACATGCCGCGCCACAACCTTGTTGAGAGTGTCCTCCAGCGGCGGCCAGCCCACCGGCACCACTGCCGCGGCAACCGACTGCCGCATCAGCGACACCGCCTCGCCCAGCAGAAAAATCTGCACCGAATGTCCAGCCTCTGAGAGCGCCAGCCCGTGAAGAAACGGAAACGCCGCCCGGGTGGGATCGTCGGAACCCCAGGCGCTTTTCATCATCACGTTCAGCGGTTTGTGAGCCGGTTCCTGGCTCCACGAGGTCAGTCCTAACAAGGGCAACGCCATCATCTGTCGAAGGAAGGAACGTCTTGCCATAAAGCCTCCTGCCGATGGATGAGTCAGTGTAGCAAGGTTCGCTCCGCAATCACGTAAAAAGCCCCGCGCAAAACAAAAGAGCCGCCCATCCCGGGCGGCCCAACTCTCTCTCTGACCCCTGTCTTTCCTAGCAGCTCAGCACATCCTGCAGCTTGCTCAGGGTGCGGTGCAGATCCTTGTCCGTCCGGCGCTGCTCGTCGATCTTGCCGATGGAGTGCATCACCGTGGTGTGATGCTTGTTGCCGAACTGCCGCCCGATCTCCGGCAGGCTTGCTTCCGTCATCTGTTTGGCAAGGTACATTGCGATCTGCCGCGGCACGACCACATTGCGCGAGTTGTTCTTCTGCTTCAAGTCCGCAATACGCATGCCGAACTGTTCGGCAACGGCGCGCTGAATCGCCTCAATGGTGATCTTGCGCACCTGCATATCGATGAACTGCTTCAAGCATTGCTGCGCGGCGGCCAACGTAATCTCCATGTGGTTCAACTGGCACCATGCGATCAGCCGCACCAGCGCGCCTTCCAGTTCGCGCACGTTGGTGCGCACATTCGAGGCCACAAACAGCGCCACATCCGTGGGCAGCTGCACCTGCTCGCTTTCCGCCTTCTTCAGCAGGATGGCCACCTTGGTTTCAAGATCGGGCGGCTGAATATCCGCGATCAAGCCCCACTCGAACCGCGAACGCAGCCGCTCTTCAATCTCCGTCAGTTCCTTGGGCGGACGGTCCGATGCAATCACCACCTGCTTCATGCTCTCGTGGAGGGCATTGAATGTGTGGAAGAACTCCTCCTGCGTGCGCTCTTTCTGCGAAATGAACTGAATATCGTCGATCAACAGCACATCCACCGTCCGGAAACGGTCGCGGAAGCTCGTCATGCGATCGTTGCGGATGGAGTTGATCATTTCGTTGGTGAACTTTTCCGCCGAGGCGTAGCAGATGCTCGCTGCCGGCTGCCTGCGCTTCACCTCGTGCCCGATGGCATGCATCAGGTGTGTTTTGCCCATGCCCACGCCGCCATAAAGGAACAGCGGATTGTAGGCGCGCGAAGGCCGCTCCGCCACGGCCAGCGCAGCCGCACGTGCGAACTGATTTCCGTTCCCGATCACGAATGCATCGAAGGTATAGCGCGAGTTGAGCTGCGCCGCCGTCGACCAATCGAACCGGCCCTGCTCCGGCGCACGTGCCGCATTGGCGGGAGGCGCCGTGGGCGCATGCGACGGCACCGGCCCGAACCCGCCGTCCTTGCGCTGCGGCGGAATCGACGGGTCCTCTTCCGTGGTCACAAAACACACATCGTCGAACTCCAGTGATTGAAACTCAATCGCTTCCTGGATCAGGTCGCCATACTTGTCGCCAATGTGTTGAAACTCGGGCGAAGGCACGCGCACATAAAGAGTCCGTCCTGCGGCATGGCTGAAACGGGTGGGCTTAAGCCATGTCTCGAACGATTGCCGGTTCACCTTCTTTTCAAGTGCTGCGAGAATCTGCAGCCAGGGATTGAGTGCCGAGGTCGGCGTAGTCGCAAATGCCATCGTACAATCCTTGCTGATTCCACCGGCCTTGCGCCGGCAGGTTCGTTTGTTGTCTTCGAGGCAACGGTCTCTTCTTCGCGCAAAACACTTGCATTGCGCGCACTCGTCGGTCGCCCGGTGCCTGTCTACTACTGGTCCGCCTCGAAGGATTCAACGCCGAGGCCGTGGACTGAATTCCAAAATGCAGAACGCTGGAAATTTCACACGGAATTTCACATGAAATTTCAGGAACGGTCCCGATAGTAGCACAAACCGAGGCCGTTGCAATCCCCTATTCACATAAGTTTTCTGCGATCTCTTTCAGTTGCACCAAGTATGGTGAAAGTTCGCGTCGTGGTTACCTGAATTACTGAAGTGTCGCGTTCGCCTCCTGCCTTTTCTATCTTCCTGGCGGCGCTGTCTTGAGCATACGACGGATTTCTTCGTTTCCTTGCCACATCGTGGAGGGCGCGCCCGAATTGGATTCCCGAATTGGCCTACGATATACTCAATATTGCTGTTAAAGCGCAGATTCTCTTTTGAAACTGGAGCCGGTCCCGATGCCCAAGCGTACGTTTCAGCCCAACCGCCGCCACCGCGCCAAAACGCACGGCTTCCGCGCGCGCATGAAATCCAAAGCCGGCGCCGCCGTGCTCAGCCGCCGTCGCGCCGCCGGCCGCAAACGTGTCTCGGTCAGCGCCGGGCATCGCGATTGATTTCCCGGCACGTCCGAAAGCTGCGCCGTCTGAAGAGGTACGGCCGCCCAGCCTGAACATTTGGCCCCAATGAGCTCAGCATCCAAGCCTGCCCCGCGCCAAACTCTGGCGCACTCGCGCCTGCGCAAGCACGACGACTACATGCACGTTTACGCTCTTGGCCGAAAACGTCATTCCGCCGCGATGAGCTGGTTCCTCGCGCCGCAAACAAATCAAAGCGCGAGCATTTCGTCCGCATCGCGTGTCGGCCTCACAGTCGGCAAAATCTTGGGCCAGGCCCACGAGCGCAACCGCATCAAGCGCCGCATGCGCGAGGCACTGCGCCGCCATATCGATCTCTTGCCTGCGGGCTTCGATCTTATCCTTCACCCCCGGCGCGTCGTGCTCACCATGGAATTCGCACAACTGGAGCACGAGATTGTGCGTATCCTTGAGCAGGCCGGGAGGGAAGCGGCACGTTCCGCCCGGCTCAACGCGGCCGCGTCCGCAATTTCGGAGCCGCCCGCACCATGACGCGCATTTTGCTCCGATTGCTCGCCTTCTACAAACGCTGGCTTTCGCCGGCGCTGCACTCGCTTAGTCACGGCGGCTGCAAGTTTGAGCCCACTTGCTCTGAATACGCGGCCGACGCCATCGCTGCGCACGGTCCTCTGCGCGGCGCGGTGCTGGCCGCCTGGCGACTGCTGCGCTGCCATCCCTTTACGCCCGGAGGATTCGATCCGGTACCGCTGCCACGAATTCGCACCTCCTCACCTGCTGGTGGTCGCACCCCGGACCATCGCGCCGGAACCTTTTCCCCCATGAACCGTTACCATAACTAGAGCGGCCGCCTTGCCAGCTGCCCTTTCAAGCCGATAGGAAGATTCCTTTGCCTGAAGTTCACAATCCCAATCTGCAATCGCAGGGATCCGGTGGTGGTGGCGATATGCGCTCCACCATGGCCTTCATGTTCCTTGTAATCGCCGCCTTCTTCGGCTACCAGTACTTTTTCTCCAAGCCTAAGCCTGCGGACCAGCAGCCCGCTCAGACTCAATCCCAGGCGGCTGCGCCGGCTCCTCAAGCCGCGCGCGGTCCGGCGCCAGCCACGGCGGCCGCCCAGCCCTCGGGCGCCACACCGCAAATCTCCGCCTCCGTCGTCACCACCACCACCGTCGAGAACGAGCTCTACAAAATTCAGTTCACCAATCGCGGCGCGCAGGTTGAGCACTGGATCCTCAAGAAATACTTTGATTCCCAGGGCAAACCCCTCGATCTCGTCCAGCCTGAAGCTGCCTCGCGCTTCGGATTGCCCCTCTCGCTCTTTACCTACGATCCGGCGGTCACCACCGAGCTCAACCAGGCTCTCTACCAGGTTTCCTTCTCAGGCGCGCAACCAACAGCCACCGGACTCGTCCTTGCGCCCGCCTCCATCACCTTCCACTTCGCCTCCAACGGTCTCGACGCCCAAAAGACATTCCGCTTCGACTCCAGCTACGTCATCGCGGTCGACGCGCAGGTGAAACAAAACGGCGCTCCCATCCGCGCTCTGGTCGCCTGGCCGGCCGGCCTCGGCGACATGGAGGCGCTCCAGCAGACGGGAATGATGCCCACGCAATCGCGGACCCCATCCTTCTTCGCCTGGTCGGTCAATGGAAAGCAGGACTCTCAGCCGGCCGTGAAGGTGAGCGGGAACAACACGCTCGACGCGCCGTATCAATACGCCGCCGTCATGGATCTTTACTTCGCATCGGCCTTTCTCCCCGCCGTGCCCGACCGTTCCACCGTCGTCACGCTCCATAACGCCGTTGAAATTCCTGGTGATTCCAGCGATCCGAACAGCAAGAAGATTCACATCGATGTGCTTGGCCTCGCCGTCGGAGACACCAGCGGCTCTACGAGCGTCCGTCTGTTTGCCGGACCCAAGGCTACCGACGTGCTCAAATCCATCCACGCCATTGGCGCAGACGGAAAATCCGACGGGCCTTCCCTCGAACCGCTGATCCAATACGGCTGGATGACCATCGTGGCCAAGCCGCTTTATCTCATCCTCCGCTTCATGGTGGAGCACGGCATCGGAAACTGGGGCTGGGCCATTATCATCTCCACCGTGATTTTCAACCTGATGCTCCTGCCCACGCGACTGATGATGACCAAATCGTCGCTGAAAATGATGCGCATCCAGCCCAAAGTCGACGCCATCAAAAAGCGTTACGCGAATCTTAAGGCGACCGACCCCAAGCGCGCCGACATGAACGCCGAGATGATGGCCCTCTACAAAGCCGAAGGCGTGAACATGTACGGCAACTGCCTGCCCATGCTCGTGCCGATGTTGCTTTTGTGGCCGTACTTCCGCGTACTGGAGTACACAGTCGAGCTGCGCCAGGCCCACTGGCTCTGGCTGCCCGACCTCTCGCAGCCCGATCCGACGCACATTCTGCCCATCTTCATCATCATCAGCATGTTCTTCACTCAATACATCACGCCTTCACCCGGCATGGATCCCGGCCAGCGCCGCATGATGGCCTTTATGATGCCCATCCTCTTCGGTTACATGCTCTGGCACTATGCATCGGGTTTGGCCCTTTACTGGGGCACGGGCAACCTCATCATGCTCGCCATGCAGATTGGCATCAACCGCTCGCACTGGGGCAAAGAGATGCATGCCATCGCTGCCCGCCGGGCCCAAAAAAAGATCGGCGCTGCCCCCAAAAACGGCCAAGGCAAACGGTAGAACTGCTCCTGGTTCACCGATCGAAGCTTCCAGTAACCAGCGACGATTGTTGATTTCTCCTCTCATCTCAGTTCCTTCAGTCCCTTGTTCCGCGGGGCCGCCTGTTCTATTGTCAAAGGCGTATGGCCACCACCGAGATCCCCGTTCCCCATCCCGCCGCTGAGGCTGAAGAAATCTATCGCCGCTGGATTCGCTTTCTTGACGAAGAGTTCCTGCGTCATAGCTCTCAGGAGCGCCGCAGCGAAATCGTGCGCGATCAGTTGACGCAGATCTACCTGGGCCGGCCCCACGGCGGCAAACTCAATCTCACCCTGACCTCCGAGCTGCCCGGCAACGTCGTCAATCTCTCTCTCGATCCGCTGAACGTAACCCTGGAGGCCGAGTATTTCCCAGAGGTCGACCGCGAGCGCTTTGCGCAGCGCAAACCCTTGCTCTGGTTCTGGCAAATGTTCGACCGTTCGGCGCTGGGCCTCAATCACTGGCTGGGATTGCGTTTTCGCTGCATGCTCGGCCGCCACATCTTCGAGCATCTCGGCTCAGGCGTCAAGATCTACCACGGCGTCGACCTCACTTACGGCTACAACCTTTCCATTGGTGACGGAGCCGTTATCCGCCAGCGCGCGCTCCTCAACGACCGCGGCGGCATCAAGATCGGCAAGAACGCCATCATCGGCTCCTACACACGTATTTATTCCTTCTGGCACGACGCCGCGGACTACGAAAAAATCCGCCTCCAGCCCACAATCATCGGTGACAGCGCCCATATCGCCAGCCACGCCATTGTGCTCGCTGGCCAAAACGTCGCGCCCGGCACATCCGTCGGCTCTTTCCCTGCCGATTCTGCGTAATGTACCTCCGCCGGTTCGACATGAAAGCCTTGCGGGCCACCGTTGACGAAGTCCGGCGTGCGCGAGGGTTGAGTTGGGCCGCATTAACCGCTGAGGTAAACAAACCCTTCGAAGGCACCCGCTCCATACCGATTAGCCTGAGCACGATACGCGATATGCACCGGAAAAATTCGGTCACCAGCGGTGTCGTGCTCCAGGTGCTTCGATGGCTGCGCCGCACGCCTGAAAGCTTTCTGTCCGGCGAGGCTCACGCTCCGGTCGTCGAAGTGCAGCTGCCGGAGCCCGGCCCCTCTCGCATCCTCCGCTTCAATACCTGCGCTATGCACGCCGCCCTCGATGCTGAGCGCCTAAAGCGAGGGATGACCTGGAAACAAGTTGCGGATCAGTTGCCGGGATTCACTGAAGGAACCCTCAGGAATCTCGCCAGCGGTCCGCTCATTGGTTTTCCACGAGCCATGTTGATTCCCCAGTGGCTTGGCCGGCCGTCGCCAGACTTTGTGCGGATCGACAAAGGATGATGCGACGGCGCCTGCCCTCCTGCCCCCGCCTGAACTGAAGAGATTGCGTTTCGTGGCAATGGAAGCCGACTTCCACGTTGCCGAATGATCGCTCTCGTCAGCCGGATCAAAGCATTTGGCGCGGCTGAACGATGCGCAATTGCGGCTCCGTCGCACTTTGCGATCCGTCAGCGCTCATGGCGACCTGCGGCAAGCGATCTTCCCGCTTCTGGGAACCTGCCGATCTACGAAACTGCTCCGCCGGCACTAGCGATGCGGGCAGCCCGGCCAGCAGCACGGCCTGCGCATTCCTTCTTTGAGCTCCGTGCACACCCGCTCGACGTGCTCCCGCCTGGTTTCTGTCCTTTTCACCGAGATCGTCCAGCAGATCCATTCATTGCGAGCGAGCGGGGTAATATCCTCCCACTTCGCCCGCGCCTCTCGATCCGAAACAAGCGCTTTCCGCAAGTCCTGCGGCATGCGATGAACCACGCCGGCGGGGAGCCTTATTGCCATAGCTTTACTCTACATTTCGTGTCCCCAACTGGCGCTGGCTGTTTATCCATCACAGACGGCCGCACCCCGCCCTCTGTTACACTCCCCGTTCAGCCTTCCGCCATGCTCTTCAAGGCTCTCAGTGCGGCCGTTTACGGAATCGACGCCAACCTCATCGACGTTGAGGTGGACTACAGCGGCGTGGTCATGAACGAAGACCACTTTCACACTGTCGGCTTGCCCGACGCAGCCGTCCGCGAAAGCCGAGACCGCGTCCGCGCCGCCATCAAGAACTCCGGTTACACCATCCCTCCGACCTTCGTCACCATCAACCTCGCGCCCGCCGATCTCAAAAAAGAAGGCTCAGGCTTCGATCTGCCCATCGCCGTCAGCATCCTTGGAGCCTATGGCGCTCTCCACTCCAACGACCTCAGCCGCTTTCTCATGGTTGGCGAGCTCGGCCTCGACGGCAGCGTGCGCCCGATCCCCGGCATGTTGCCCGTAGCCATCCTGGCCCGCGAAAAGGGAATCGCCAACCTGGTTCTGCCCGCCGCCAACGCCGCTGAAGCTGCGGTCGTCGAGGGTGTCAACGTTTATCCAGTCTCTTCGCTTCTCGATGTCCTCGATCTGCTCAACACTTCGGTCGTCGGCCAAATCCAGCGCGAGCCTTACACCGTCGTCACCCAGGAACTGCTCGGCAAGCTCGAGCAGTTTACCTTCGACTTCCACGATGTCCGTGGCCAGCAAACCGCCAAGCGCGCCCTTGAAGTGGCTGCGGCCGGCAGCCACAACATTCTCATGATTGGCCCGCCCGGCTCCGGCAAAACCATGCTCGCCAAGCGTCTGCCCTCGATCCTCGCCCCACTCACCTTCGAAGAAGCGCTCGAAACCACCAAGATTCACTCCGTCGCCGGAGTCCTTGAAGCCGGCGCGGGCCTGGTCACGCAGCGTCCTTTCCGCTCACCGCACCACACTATCTCCGACGCCGGACTCATCGGCGGAGGCATAGTGCCGCGTCCCGGCGAGGTTTCGCTCGCCCACAACGGTCTCCTCTTTCTCGACGAGCTTCCCGAATTCCCCCGCAACGTCCTCGAGGTGATGCGCCAGCCGCTCGAAGATCACACTGTCACCATCGCTCGCGCTTCCATGACGCTCAGTTTTCCTGCGCGCTTCATGCTCGCCGCCGCAATGAACCCGTGCCCATGCGGATATTTCAACGACAAGTCGCGCGAGTGTTCCTGCACACTGCCCATGATTCAGCGCTACGTCGCCAAGATCTCCGGCCCTTTGCTTGATCGCATTGACATCCACATCGAAGTTCCAGCGGTTCAATATAAAGAACTGCGCGGCGCTGCCGCAGCTGAAGGCTCGGCCCAGATTCGTGCTCGCGTCCTCGCGGCCAGAGCGCGCCAGCGCCAACGCTTTTCCAAAGCCAAGGAAAAAATCTACGCCAACGCGCAGATGACCACCCGCCAGATTCGCGCCTATTGCGAGTTGAGCGCTGACGGCGAGCGCCTGCTTGAGCGCGCCATGCAGCAGCAGGGCCTTACCGCCCGCGCCCACGACCGGATTCTCAAAGTCGCGCGCACCATCGCCGACCTTGAAGGAGTCGAGTCCCTCTCTGTCGCCCACCTTGCTGAAGCCATCCAATACAGGACGCTTGACCGGAGCTACTGGAGTTAGGGCGCGGAATCGCCATCGCACCTGCCGTTAATGCGATGGGGCGGAAGTCAGGACTGTCAATAGCAGCTGCTCGCCCCGACAAGATTCACCGTTCGTGCAATCGCCAGAACCCGCGGGGTTTGAGGGCCGCAGCGTTCGGCTGGGGTCTTTGGCCACTGACCAATCTGGGCCATTACCTTTGGTTCACAATCGCCTCCGCGCACCGATTTCTTCGTCGGTATCCCGGCTAACATACATCTCACATCCGCGAGCGACAGCAGAGGGAGACGCGTGTGCACGGAATTGCCCTTCAATCCGGTTGGGAGACCTTTCTTCTCGCCGCTCCGATAGTCGGCATGGTTCTCGTCGGCGTTTTCCACCTGGATGAAATTGCTGCCGACGGGAACCGCGGCCAAGGCTGTGGATTGCCCGACGACGGAAGCGGCAGAGCAGCGCGTATCCATGACCCCGACGGACGGCCTTGGAACGACTCGGCCGCAAATGGCGCCCACAGCTCCAATTGACTTAGTTGGTTCACACCTTCGCCGACTTGCCCCACCCGTGGAAAAAGTGTCCTTGCTCCGGTGCGCCGCTCCCTATCGATGAGCAATTCATATAAACCATTTATATTTATCCACTTAAGGAGAGTATCTCGCGCCGAATCCAGCCCCGGAATTGCCCCGGAAAACGTTTGACAATCAGCCTCTTTTGACCCGAAATAACTATTGACCGGGCTGATTCTTCCATATACTCTCAAGCTAGCCATCCATAGAGGGCAGGTTGCGCATTTGCGGCCGGGTGTGCCCGTCAGCCACTTCCAGCATCAAACCTTTGAGAGAAGGCTCACTTGATGCCTTGGCTGCGTTCTTGAGCAGCGCTGGGGAACGGTGCGATAGGCGCCCGGATGTTCCGTGCGCAAACTGCAGATCCGATGTGGCATGGCGCCCATTTCATAGGCGCAACGGTCCAAATGTTTTTGAGCTGTGGGCAGGCGAGGCGCGTCTAAGAAGTGAAAGTTGCAATTTTGGGGAACCCTCGACTGTATTGGCTCCCCGCGGCTGCACCGGCTGGCGCAAAGCCCATTCCGGTGTAGCTATTTGAAGAAGAAGGAGATAGACAATGCGTTCCGATCTCGTTTTTAAGGCACTTTCTCATGTGTCCAACCGCTACCAGCTTTGTTCGCTGGCCAGCAAGGCTACCCGTAAACTCCACAAGCCGAATACACGGCTGCAAGACACCACAAATGAAGTTTTGTGCCGGTTTGAAGTAGCAAATCCCGAAGCGGAAACGCCCGAAGAGGCGCCCGCGGTTCATCCGGTAGAAAGGCGCCGTGCGGCCTAACGGCGTCTCTCGGCCCATTGCAAGCTTCCTGGGCTGCTTCCCGTCGAAATCGGGCCATCTGTTTTCCCGGCGCTCCGCAACTCCAATTGATTTTGGAGGACGATTCAAGGCTGGTTTGCGCCGGCTGATTTTGTTGTGATCCGCACGGCTTTTCCCTCTGGAGCATTTCCCGCTCCGCATCCCTTCCAACACATCCCATCCATTTGCAGGTAAACATGACCATCGCAGAACTCAAAGAAAAAAACATAACTGAACTGAGCCGCATCGCCCGCACCCTTGAAATTCCCGGGACCAGCGGCCTTCGCAAGCAGGATCTTATTTTCAAGATCCTCCAGGCGCAAAGCGAAAAAGAAGGCCACATCTTCGCTGAAGGAGTCCTTGAGATTCTTCCTGACGGCTACGGCTTTCTTCGCTCGCCCGACTACAACTACTTGCCCGGACCGGACGACATCTACGTGTCTCCGTCCCAAATACGCAAGTTCGATCTCAAGACCGGCGATTCTATCAGCGGCAACGTTCGCCCGCCCCATGAAGGCGAGAAATATTTTGCGCTCGTCAAGATCGAGGCCATCAACTTCGAGTCGCCCGAGGAGACGCGCAACAAGATCCTCTTTGACAACCTCACGCCGCTCTATCCGCAGGAGCGCATCAAGATGGAGACCACGCGTGAGGGCATCAGCGGCCGCGTCATGGATCTCCTGACGCCCGTCGGCAAAGGCCAGCGCGGCCTCATCGTCGCTCCGCCCCGCACCGGCAAAACCATGCTGCTGCAGTCGATCGCCAACTCCATCACCACCAACCACCCCGAGGTGGTGCTGATCGTTTTGCTCATCGACGAGCGCCCCGAAGAAGTCACCGACATGCAGCGCTCCGTCAAGGGCGAAGTCATCAGCTCTACCTTCGACGAGCCCGCTGCCCGCCACGTGCAGGTCGCCGAGATGGTCATCGAGAAGGCCAAGCGCCTGGTCGAGCACAAGCGCGATGTCGTCATTCTCCTCGACTCCATCACGCGTCTGGCGCGCGCTTACAACACCATCGTGCCTCCGTCGGGCAAAGTTCTTTCGGGCGGCGTCGACTCCAACGCCCTCCAGCGCCCCAAGCGTTTCTTCGGCGCGGCCCGCAACATTGAGGAAGGCGGCTCGCTCACCATCATCGCCACCGCACTTGTTGACACCGGCTCGCGCATGGACGAAGTCATCTTCG
>JASHSG010000192.1 GCA_030040935.1 Acidobacteriaceae bacterium
CGGTCTCACGCCTGCGCCGCCTCCGCCGGCGTAATGGCTCGCGCCCATCGTGGCCAGGCAGCTCAACGAAGGCAACGGGGCTCTCGAAACTCGGGAGCTCCGCCCCTCGGCGCCTACTCCATCCACAGCGCGCTGGTAATAATCCGCGGATAGTACCGGCTGGCCTTGCCTTCGCCCGACACGATCTGGTCGCAGCACGCCCAGTACGAGCTGCCTTCCGTCTGCCACTTCACATGCGCCGCGTCGGCCCTCGAAAAAACCTCCGCCACCTTCGGGTCCTCGTCCAGGTGAAACACCTTTCGCGTCACGTGCATGAAGATCGAAATCTTGCTCATCCACGAGTTGTTGCTCGTCGATGACAGCTTGATCCCGCCGTCGGCAAACAGATTCCGCCGCTCCGCATCCACCAGCAGCTTGCGCGTGTGCTCCTTCAGCGCGTCGTACATCCGCTTTTCTTCCGCGGTTCCGAACACCTCGTCCAGCCTCTCGCCGGCAAACCCCGTCTTCACAAAATAGAGTGGGTACGCGCACCCCTCGACCGCCGGCAGAATCCGCGACCCGTAGCCAGGATTGCCTTTCTCGAAGATCGCCGGCAGCACTCCATCCACCGCCTGGTCGGCGACCACGCCCGCCACCGTCACCGCTAAATCCGTCGCACGCTTCTCCTCGGCCGCCGCGCCCAGCTCGCGGAACAGCAGCGCCAGCGCCCGGTAGCTCGCCCAGCTCTTTACCGCGATGTATACGTTGTTCCGCGTCTGCGCCAGCGAGTGGTCCAGCGAATCGTAGGTCGTGATTTCCTGCCCGCCTGCGGTCCGCGTCGAGTCGTACTGCGCAAATCCCGCCTCCCCGCCGCGGTTGATCATGCTCTGAAGGCACGCCTCCACCACGCTCTTGCTCCGCTTCAGCCACTCCACGTCGCGCGTCTTCGCCACATAGCACCCGGCCACCAGGATCCAGTTGCACAGCTGCTCCTGCGTCATGTAGCTGAAGCATCCCGTCAGATTCGCCAGCTCGTAGCTCGACCGTCCCTTGGGCGAAAAATTATTGTGCGCGCCCATATCGTGGCAAAAGCTCAGCCCACCGGGCTTGGTGTCGTAGGGCCGCGTCAGTTGCGCCTCATCGGGACCAGCCGGCGGCTGCGACGGATCGGCCTGTCCCAGCGGCGCCGCCATCTTGATCTCCGTCTTATACACCTTCACTTCGTCGGTGTAGCTGTAGAGCCGCGCAAACGTGTCCAGCAAATTCCGCACCAGCCATGGATTGTGTTCGAGCTCCCAGAACACGTGATCCACCGCCAGGTCCAGCGTGTTCATCATGCAGTACTCGCCCTCGTTCACCACCCACAGCGGCTGCCCATCCACTTCGAGCAGTTGCGTGCTCCCGTAGTAGCTGTGCGTCGCGTGCGAAATGATGAACCGCTGATCGTCCGACAGCTTTGCCGCGTCCAGCTTTGCGTCCAGCGCCTCGGCCCGCGCCGCCAGATCGTCCGCCCGGTCCAGAGCCGCCTTCAACACATCTCCCAGGCCCTTGTAGTACCGCGCATAGAGATACTTCCCGTCCATCCCGTTCGTCTGCGCGCCTTCCAGGTACGATCCCAGCGCAATCGTCAATCCATATTTCTTTCCCGCCGGCACTTCGAACCCGAATCCCGGGCATGACCCCAGCAGGTGCACCGGGTTGTACCGCTCGCGAACTCCGTCGCTCGCTGACCACCGCATGAATACGAATGGCTCGGTCGCCGCCGGCGCTTTTTTCCCCTCTGTCCAGTCCCACAGCTCCGCCGCTGCGCCCGCCTCGCGCCTGAAGGCGAATCCCAGCCGCCCCGCGCCCAGGTCCTCAAGCAGAATCCGCTCGCCCGGCCGCGCGTGATTCAGCGCGAACATCGCCGTCTTCGTGGCTCTCCCCTGCGTGTTGTCCACGACCAGCCGCGCCGCCACTGCCGGCAGCAGCCCCTCCCGCATCCGTTCCGCGCTGTCGTGCTCCGGGTCGGGAATCGATCCAAACGGCGAATACACCGTGAACGTCAGCCCATCTGCCCGCCACTCGTCGGTTGCCCATCCATACGACCGCGCAATCTCGCTGTCCCTGAATGGCTCTGCATCCGGCTTTACATTCTGCTCCGACGGCCCTGCCTGCTCCACCAGAAACGCGTCCGCCGCGCGATTCACCGCTCCCATATAAAATGGCAGGCACTTCAGCGTCGCGCCCGAATAGCGGTCCCCCTCCTTGAACCCCACAAAGACTTCCTGGTCCCCTGGCTGCCCGATCTGCAGCCCGATTCCACCCCGCGTCCCGAAGTTCCCGCAGGTAAAACTCATGAACGCCCCCATGGGCGAGTGTTGTGCGTTAAAGCTCAGGTGGGTTGCGAGCGGTCCGCGTTTCGTCACAGTTTGCCTCGGGTAAAACGATTTTCATTCCAACCCACAAATACTACCCCATCCCCGCAATCCCTCGCCCCGCTGCTTGTTCCCCTCCGTCGCCTCTTCCTTGGTCTCTCATGCCTGGGCCGCTGATCCTTACCACCCCGCCGCCTTTCCCAGGTGCCCGCGATGGTCTTGCCCGCCCTCGAGCTCTCCGGTCTTCGGATCCACCGCAATGCACTCGCCGTCCGACCAGTACCGTTCGCTCAGCGTCACCGCGTAGCCCATCGCGCGCAACTTCGCTACCGTCTCCGCGCTGAACCCGGGCTCCAGAAAAAGCGTGTCCGGCAGGTATTGATGGTGAAACCGCGGCGCGTCCACCGCCTCCTGAATATTCAGCCCTCCCATGGCCGCAAACAGGAACGCATTTCCCACCGTCGAAATAATCCGCCCTCCGCCCGGCGATCCCAGCACGTAACGCAGCTTTCCGTCTTCCAGCACGATCGTCGGCGTCATCGAGCTTAATGGCCGCTTGCCCGGTGCAATCGCATTCGCCGGTCCCTGCACCAGCCCAAACATATTCGGCACTCCCGCCTTGGCCGCAAAGTCGTCCATCTCGTCGTTCAGAAGAATCCCCAGCGACCCCGAGGCCACATGCGATCCAAAGTTGTCGTTCAGCGTCGTCGTCACCGCCACCGCGTTCCCCTCAGAGTCCACCACCGAGTAGTGCGTCGTGTCCTGCGACTCCCTGCCGCGCTCTCCCGCGCTCGTCGCCGCTCTCGGCAAAAATCCATTCGGCCTCTTCAACGCCGCGCTTGGCGTCGCCTTCCCCGGCTCGATGCTTTCGCGCCACGCCGCCGCATACTCCTTCGCCGTCAGCTCCGCCACCGGCATTTTGTTGTAGTCCGGATCGCCCAGGTAATCCGCGCGGTCCATGTAGGCCCGCCGCCACGCTTCGGTCGCCAGCTGCACCCAATCCGCGCTGTCCGCGCCCAGCTTCTTCAGGTCATAGCCTTCCAGTATGTTCAGCGCCTCCATCAGCACCACTCCGCCCGACGACGGCGGCGGTGCGCTGATCACCGTGAAGTTATGGAACTCGCCTACCACCGGTTCGCGTTCCACCACGTCGTACTCGGCCAGGTCCTCGAGCGTCACCAGCGCGCCGCCCTTCTTCAAATCGTCCACCAGCGCGCGCGCCATCGCACCGTGATAAAAATCCCCCGGATCGGCCGCAATTCGCTTGAGCGTCCGTGCCAGCTCCGGCTGCCGGAACCGCTCCCCCGCCTTATAGAAATCTCCATCGCGCTGGAAAATTCGTTTCGCGTCGGCAAACTTCCCCAGCTCCGGATCCTCCAGTGTCCGCGCTTCGTCCGCCGTCAGTTCGAACCCGTTCTGCGCCAGCCCGATCGCCGCCGCCATGGTCCGCTTCAGTCCCAGCCGCCCGTACTTGCGCTCCGCATACGCCAGCCCGGCCACGCTCCCCGGCGTCGCAATCGAGCGATAGCCCACCGTGCTCGCGTCGGGAATCACATTCCCTTGGGCGTCCAGGTACATGCTCTCGCTCGCTGCCAGCGGCGCCTTCTCGCGAAAATCGATGAAGGTCGTCTTTCCCGTGTGCTCGCGGATCAGCATGAACCCGCCCCCGCCCAGGTTCCCCGCCATCGGATACACCACCGCCAGCGCGAACCCTGTCGCCACTGCGGCATCCACCGCGTTGCCGCCCTCCTCGAGAACGCGCAACCCCGCGTCCGCCGCCAGCCGGTCCACGCTCACCACCATCCCGCGCCGCGCCCGCGCCGGCTGCTCGCCCTTGTAGTCCAGCCCCTTCGCGCTCTCCTGCGCCCTCGCCGCTGGCCCGGCCAAAAATATCGCGCCGCCGAAATTTCCGCCCAGCATCGCCGCTCCGGCGCTCAACGCCGTTACGCCTCGCAGAAGTCCCCGCCCCATCTTCATCGTGCTGCCAGAATAGCGCCCCGCCTGCCCCTCCGGTCAGCGCAAAAAAACTCCCGCTTTGATTCCTCGCGCGCCTTTCCGCGTCCCGCGCGCCCGCGCCGCTAGTTGCATAAGCGATACGCCCGCTCGTGCCAAACCTGCGCCTTTGGTATAGAACTCTGATTAGCCCCCGTGCGCAGCTTCGAGAAAACCCGCCCCGAAATTCAGGAGATGCTCGCCAGGCCCATTCGCGATCTCGCGCTCAGGCTCGAGGGCTCTCCTCTCGAGCGTTTCGTTCAGCAGCTCTATCGCGAGCTCGAAGCCAAGGGCATCCGCAAGTTCCGTCCGCTTTGCTATCTCACCGACGAGTGGGGATGTCCTTCCGGCGAGCCCGTCATCGGCATGCCCTTCTATCTTGCCGACCCCGGCCTGGCGCAGCTCGAGCGCGAGATGAACGACCTCGAAGACGCTCGCGAAATCATGATGTACATGCGTCACGAGGCCGGGCATGCTTTCAATTACGCCTACCAGCTCTACAAATCGGCGGAGTGGCGCAGCCTCTTCGGCCCGTTTCGCCGCGCCTATCGCGACAACTACCGTCCCATCCCCTTCTCGCGCAAATATGTCCGCCACATGGCCGGGTGGTACGCGCAAAAGCATCCTGACGAGGACTTTGCCGAGACCTTTGCCGTCTGGCTCACGCCCCGCTCGCAATGGCGAAAGCGCTACCGGGGCTGGGACGCGCTGGCCAAGCTCCGCTACGTCAATCGCATGGCCCGCAAAGTCGGCGATCTCGAGCCCATCCGCCGCCGCGGCCGCACCGACATCACCGTCGATGAAATGGAATCCACCGTCGGCGAGTTCTATCATCTCAGCCCGCCCGAAGAGGTCCCCGTCGAGGAGCTCGCGCTCGACACCGACCTCGCCGACATCTTCAATATCTCCCGCCGCCGCCGCAACGGCGTGCGCCCTGCTCAGGAGATGTTGCGCCAGCATCGCAAGGCCATCGTCGACAAAGTCGCATATTGGAGCGGCGTCCAGCGCCCCGTCGTCAAGCGCCTCGTCGAATCCATCTCCAGGCGTGTCGAGGATCTCGGTCTGCGCGTCGACCTTCGCCGCGAGTCCGAATACCTCACCGAGTTCACGGTCTACACTACCGCCCTCTCCATGAATTACCTGGTCCGTGGCAAGTTCGTTCACCCCTGAGGCGCGCCGGCCCCTGCCGTCGCTCCGATTGGAGGTCGCATGACTGGAACAAAGCTGAAAGTCACCGTGCTGTATGACCAGTGGGAAGACGAGCCCGTCGAAGTCGAGGAAGAACTTCCTCCGCCGCGCAAGCGCAAAGGACAAAAGAAACGCAGCAAAAAACCCGTCAAGCACGACCGCGAAGAGATCTTCGAAGCCCTCGAAAAGCTTGGCCATGAGCCCTCATACCACGTCCTCGACGGCCGCCCCCAGTCGCTCATCGCCCTCGCCCGCTCCAGCGCCGACCTCATCTTCAACCTCACTGAATCCTATGCCGGCGATGACACCAAGGAAATGCAGGTCGCCGCGTTTCTCGACCTGCTCGATATCCCTTTCACCGGCGCCGGTCCCCATGCCGTAATCCTCGCCCAGGACAAATCCATCGCCAAAAAAATGTTCGCCTTCCACGGCATCAAGTCCCCCTACTTCGCCACCTCCTATCGCGGCACCATCGACCACGCCCACGACATCGCCTTCCCCCTCATCGTCAAGCCCACCTCTGAAGATGGATCCATCGGCATCGGCGCCGATGCCGTCGTCAACAGCGTCAAGGAGCTGATGGAGCGCGTCGCCTACATCCAGGCCGAATTCGATTCGCCCGCCCTCATCGAGGAGTACATCGAGGGACGCGAGATCTACGCCGCCATCCTCGGCAGCTACGAAACCGCGCATGCGCTCCCCCTCGTCGAGCTCGACCTTTCCAGGCTTCCCAAGGGCGTGCCCCGCATCGCCAGCCAGGATGTCAAATTCGACAAGGACACTGACGCCTACAAACTCACCAAGTCCGCCATCGCCGAAGACCTCGACGAAGAAACCGAAGCCCGCCTCACCGAAACCGCCATCAAGGCCTATCGCGCCGTCAAGCTTCGCGACTACGGCCGCATCGACATGCGCTTGTCCCCCAAGGGCGACGTCTATGTCATCGAAGCCAACCCCAACCCCTGGCTCTCCAGCGGCCAGGAGTTTGCCATGGCTGCTCGCAAATCCGGCCTCTCCTATACCCAGATGATCGGCGAAATCGTCGACCTCGCCATGGCCCGGCAGGCCTAGCGTCGTTCAATCTGCCTCCTTCGGCGCCCCTGCGCGTTTGCCGGTCTTCCGCTCTCCACCCGGCTCATCGGTCGGTCTCGAGCGACACCGGTCGAGCCCCGGGTCAGGTCGATCATCGGTTCGCGCTGAAGTCAACCCCCGCGAACCCCCATCCACGTGTCAAATACATCATTCTAAATGACTTAAATTATCCGCGAGGTTTGCCGGTTATTTCTGCCGTTTCGCTACACTGGTTCTTGGTTGGTTCTCTGAAATTTCGACGGGCGGCTTATCAGGCCGGCGGCATCCGGCTTCCGTTTTGCACGTCGTTTTTCCCGGCGTCTTGCGCCAGAAACCGGCGCAAAACCTCAGAAAGGCAATCCTAAGTCGCTGATTCCAGATATTTTGCTTCTTAACCCCATTGTTTTCAACGGGTTGGAGCAAGTGATCGAGGGTATAAGTAACTCAATCTAAATCGCTTAACCACAGAAAATAGGGAGGAGGGGGCGGTGGCCGCTGAATAGCGTCCCTCGATCTCCACCCACCGTGTCTTACGCCGTCTTACACGGCGTGTGACGCGTCTCACGCCACGCCTGTCGCCAGCACTTCCCGTCTTACACGCGCCTTTCGACACTTTCCGCTTCCCGCCCTAAGATAAGGATTGGATCTGAGGTCGTAATGACGGACGGAAAGAAGAAAAGCGGTCAGCGAACCACACTGCGAAGCGCCCGAACCACCCGGGCCGTTTCAGCTGGCCCCCGGCCCGCCCCCCGCCGTAACGCTGACGCTGCGACCTTTTCTTCCCCTGAATCCCGGGCCATCAAAAACGAAATCTGCGCCGCCGGCCGCAAGCTCTGGATGCGCCAGTATGTCGACGGCAACGGCGGAAACATCTCCTATCGCCTCGGCCCCAACGCCGTCCTCTGCACGCCCTCCCTGATCAGCAAATTCGATCTCACGCCCCGCGACATCTGCCTCACCGACCTCGACGGCCGCCAGATCGCCGGCAGCAAACAACGCTCCAGCGAGCTGCTCCTGCATCTCGAGATCTACAAGGCCGTGCCCCAGGCCAGGTCGGTCGTGCACTGCCATCCGCCCCACGCCACGGCCTACGCCATCACTGGCTGCCTCCCTCCCAACCTCATCATTCCCGAGTTCGAAGTCATTGTCGGCAACGTCGCGGTTGCGCCCTACGAAACGCCGGGCACCAGGGCATTTGCCGAAACCGTCCTTCCTTTTGTGAAGAATCACAACACGGTGCTCCTGGCCAATCACGGCATCGTCTGCTGGGCCGATACCGTCACCCGCGCCGAGTGGTGCGCCGAGGTCCTCGATACCTATTGCTGGACGCTCATGCTCGCCGCCCAGTTGGGCGCTCCCATCCTGCGCATCTCTGAGGAGCGCGGCGCCGATCTGCGCGCCTTGAGAAAAAAACTCGGCCTGCCGGAATTCCCTCCCGGATCGCCGCTTCATCTGGGCCCCGCGAATGACGCCGGTCTTGAAACCCAAAGCCCCATCGCGCTCAAGCAGGCCCCGGGCGACGCCAACCACGCCAACACCCGCGCCGGCGGCAAGCATGGCGCTCGCGTCCCTAATGGCGCCGCCAACCCCGGTGGCGCCCGCGTCCCCGATATGGATGCGCTCGTCCGCTCGCTCACCGACTCGGTCATCGCCGCCATCGCCGAAAAATTTACCCTCGCCCCGCGCAAATGAACGCCCCCGCTTCACCATTCACCGGCTGAGGAGTTTCCATGCAAATCGGTGCCCGCGACGTCCTCCTCGTCATCGATGTCCAAAACGATTTCTGCCCCGGCGGCGCGCTCGCTGTCCCGCGCGGCGACGAGGTGATCCCTCCCATTCATCGCGTCGCGCCGCGCTTCCAGCACATCGTTCTCACCCAGGATTGGCACCCCTCCAATCACTCCTCCTTCGCCTCTTCCCACCCCGGCAAGAATCCCTACGATTCAATCAGGCTCGACTACGGCCCGCAGACCCTCTGGCCCCCGCATTGCGTGCAGGGCTCCCGCGGCGCCCAGTTCCATCCCGCGCTCCAGCTCCCGCAGGCCGAGTTGATCCTCCGCAAGGGCTTCCGCCCGCAGATCGATTCCTATTCCGCCTTCTTCGAGAACGATCGCGTCACGCCCACCGGCCTTGCCGGCTATTTCAGCGAGCGCGGCTTCGCGCGCGTCTTCCTCGCCGGTCTTGCCTACGATTACTGCGTTGGCTATTCCGCGCTCGACGCGCGCCGCCTTGGCCTCGACGCCTTCGTCCTCCGCGATGCCAGCCGCGCCATCGGCCTCAACGGCTCCGTCGCCGCAATCGATGCCGAATTCGCAAAGGCCGGCGTCAATGTCGTCGATTCGGCCGGTCTTTCTGCGTGAGCCTGCGCGCTCTACAATCGCTTCAGGCCGGGCCCGTCTC
>JASHSG010000193.1 GCA_030040935.1 Acidobacteriaceae bacterium
ATTGCCGCTGCCCTCGAGCGCCAGGGCTACACGGTCGAGCAGGCCTGCGATGGCCGCGATGCCCTCGAAGTTCTCGAGATGAATACCTTCAATCTCGTGCTCACTGACATCGTCATGAACGACGTCAATGGCATCACCCTGCTTGAGCGCATCCACGCCCTCCAGCCCAATCTTCCCGTCGTGATGGTCACCGCCGTTCACGACATCAGCGTCGCTATCGACTCCATGCGCCGCGGAGCCTACGACTACCTGCTCAAGCCCTTTGAGCGCGAGCAGTTGCTGAACACCGTCGAGCGTGCCCTCAATCATCGCCAGGCCCTCGAAGAAACCCAGAACTACCACCAGAGCCTCGAAGAAATGGTCCGCGCGCGCACTGAGATGCTGCGCCATGCCATGGAAGATCTCGAGCACTCCTACGACGTCACCCTCGAAGCCCTCGGCGACGCCCTCGACTTGAAGGACTCTGAAACCGAGGGCCACTCCAAGCGCGTCACCGCCTACGCCATCGCCCTCGCCCGCGCCATGGGCATTCCGCCTGAGGAAATCAAGGTCATCGCGCGCGGCGCATTCCTCCACGACATCGGCAAGATGGCCATTCCCGACGAAATCCTCCGTAAGCCCGGCAAGCTGACTGAGGAAGAGCAGGCCCTCATGCGCGAGCATTGCGCCCGCGGCTACAACATGCTCCGAAAAATTCCGTTCCTTGCCGGCGCCGCCGAAATCGTCTTCTGCCACCAGGAGCACTACGACGGAAATGGCTACCCCAATAACCTCGCCGGCCGCGAAATCCCCATCGGCGCGCGCATCTTTGCCGTCGCCGACACCCTCGACGCCATCACCAGCGACCGTCCCTACCGCAAGGCTCGCGGCTTCGATTCCGCCCGCGAGGAGATCCTCCGCTGCTCAGGCTCGCAATTCGATCCCGCCGTGGTCGAGGTCTTTCTGAAAATTCCCAATGAGCTCTGGCAGGAGCTGCGCTCCGAGATCAGCGGACAGCACATGCGCTTCTCCACCTTCGAGCTCGCCCGCACTCAGGCCGCCTCCTGACCTTTCCATCCCGGTCCCTCCTTCTCGAACCTGATCGCGAATGCTTTTCCGTTGTCTTCCTGAGTCCCGCCCGAGCGGCACGAAGGATCTCCAGTTGCTTCTCGCGATCTTCACTTTTTGTCTTCCTCAGCGAGGCCCGCCTTGGCGCGACGAGTCGAACGATCCGCGGTTGTTTTTTCCCGCCCACCCCCCACCGCCCACTGATCACTGACCACTGATCCCTGACCACTGCCCTCTGAATCCCAATCCGGCGTAAAATACTCCCATGAAGTTCGGGGCCGCAATCGCTTTGCTCGCGTTTGCCATGCCCGCCTTTGCGCAGCATGGCGGCGCGCGCGCTGGCTCATTCGGCACTCGCGGATTCGCAGGCCGCGCGGGATTCTCCTCGCCTGGCTCCGGCAGCTTTGCCCGGCCGTCGCCGGCATTCCGCTACAGCGCATCGGGCAACGCGGGATTTCGCCAAATGAGCCCGCGCGCAATCGGCCCGCAAACCTTCTCCGGCTTCAGAGCTCCCTACAGCGCCAATCGATTCGCGGCCGGCCGTTCAGCCTACGACGCCCGATTCGCATCCGTGCCTCCTTCATCCGCTCGTTCTCCCTATTTCCACGGCGCCGCCGCCCCATATCGAAGCTCCGATCGCGATCGCTTCGACGCGCGCCGCCGCCAGTTCCAAAACTGGTATGTCAACACCTATCCATACTGGCCGGGGTATCCATATCTCTACGATCCCAATGCCTACAATCTCGGTCTCTACGATTGGAGCGATTCCGGCGGCTCTGCAGCCGGCAGTTACTTGCCTGGCAATTCATCTGACGACCAGAACGGCTCGGCTCCTCTTTATTTGGGTCCCTATCCAGACCAGGGCTACGCCGCGCCAGGCTCGCCAGCCGGCGCCGCGCCGCCCGCCGCGTCAGAGCAGCCTCTTACCGTGATCTTCAGGTCCGGGCGAGCTCCCATCAAGGTCCGTAACTATCTGATGACCTCCAGCGTCCTCACCGACCTCGACTCCGACCACTACGAGCAGATTCCTTTGAGCCAGATCGACTTGGCTGCCACCGAATCCATCAACCAGGCAGCCGGTCTCGACTTCCAGGTTCCCGGCCCGGCGCGCGACTGACCTTTCCTGGCCCTCCAGCGCCCTTCACGGCCCATTGCCCTCCCGCCCCGAAATAAATTTTATTTACCTCATGTTAAATTTTATTGACTTTAACAAAATTTAGGTCTATATTAAGTTTGTGAATGACACCAGACCAGCCTGGCTCGAGGCTCTCGAAGAGGATGATCTGCAGTTTCTCCGGCGGTTCGTCCTCAGTTCGGGCTCGCTCAAGGCCCTTTGTGACGAGTACGAAGTGTCCTATCCTACGCTCCGCGCGCGCTTGGACCGGCTCATCGCAAAGGTCCAGGCTGTCGAAGATCCCAAGGCCGTCGATTCCTTTCAGCGCAAGCTGAATGTCCTTGTGGCCGAAGGAAAGATTCCTGTGGCCCTTGGCCGGGAATTGTGGAAAGCTCATCGCGCAGCAGAAAACGAAAGGAGCAACTCATGACACAACCATGGTTCGATCCCAATCATTATGCGTGGATCCCGGGAACTGCCTACGGCGTCTTTGTTGGCCTCGTGGCGGGACTCGTCGGTTATCTCGCGCTGCACGGCCGCGCCAGGCGTCTTGCCCTCTGGACTTGGTTCGTCATGTGGGCCCTTGCCGTGGCGCTTCTCATTCTGGGATTCATTGCCATGGCCAACGGCCAACCCTGGGGCATCTGGTATGGTTTCTTGTTGCCGGGCGCTGTGGGAACCCTCGTGGTCGGCATGAACTCGTTTGTGGTTCTCAGAAAATACCACGAGGTCGAGCAGCGCAGGCTGGCCGCAAAGGATCTGTTCTAGCCGCCAGCCACGCGGCGCGCATTGACTCCGCGCCAACCGCTTCTGACGTCCCTCACTGGAGGTTCAACCCATGCCCGTCCTTTCTCCACGCGCTGCTCAAACTCGTCTGGCCCAGCTTCCGGGCTGGAAGATCGTCTCCGGCGAACTTGTCCGCACCTTCGAGTTCAAGGACTTCGTCGCCGCTCTCGCCTTCGTCAACCGCGTCGCCGAGCTCGCCGAGCAGGCGGGCCACCACCCCGACATCGACATTCGCTATAACCGCGTCCGCCTCGCGCTCGTCACCCACTCCGCCGGCGGCCTCACCGCGAAAGACTTCGATCTCGCCGCCCAGGCGCAAAACCTCGCACTGTGATTCTCGGCCGACGACGATCGCGGCTCACATACTGTCCTGAACAAGCGGTGCACGCCCTACGGCATTCTCCCGGTGCGAATCTCCGCCCGCACCCAAGTTCGCGCTGAATCTTCGTCGGGGAAGTCCTTCACCAGTTCATCTTGAACGCCGGGTGGCATGACCCGGACAATCTCGACCCGCTCAGATTGCGAATTGTAGTTGAGATAGCAGTTGAGGGGCACGCCGTCTGCAAACAGCTCCTCGCAATGCGGGCCTGCACCGGGCCGGTCCTTTCTGCCTGCTGCATCCGTCATCGGACCCTCCTCGATACGAGCGATAGGTCGATCTAAGGGGTCTTAGACTACTTGGATTCGTTTTTCCAGCCGCGCGCTTTCTAACCCTTCACACGAAAGTACCCAGCGCTCTCAACGCCCCGATTGGGCGGTGGCTGAAATGCACGGGGCGACGAAACGGCGGACGCTTGATATCTCCCCGGACCGGCCGAGGCACTTCGCACGTCGAGCGCCAAATCCCTTGGGTTCGCATGGTGACGCGCAGAATGACAAGGTTGACCAATACTTTCTGCAGGAAAATGGGAGAATCTGGAGGCTGCGCATTCGCTCTGGTTCGCGTACCACAACTGGTGCCGGAAGCCTCAAGGGTTAGCGGGGGAGACTCCGGCGATGCGGCAGGGGCTGACCGATCACCAGTGGAGCGTGAGGGAACTGGTGGGGATATGATGGACACAAACCGTGCGGACGTTAGGGAAGAAACAATAACGAGCGAGTGTGTTCCTCAAATTCACTCCATAGCTTCTCAGTTTCTCCCCCATGCACATCGTAGCTTTGGAGAGGCTGCCACGTTTGGTTTTTCAAGAGAACTATATCCATACCGTAACCGATGGAACCTTCCCCCTCCTTACAGGCGCAGTAAAGGGTGAGAAGCACCAAGGGCACTAACGCATCTACAGGAGCCTTGCGCCAGAAATGCTGCATTAAAAATCGGGCCGGTACAGAATTACTTCCAGTCGTTACCCACCGCGCTATAGGCGTTACCGGGGCTAGAGCGGCACCCGCGCGAGTAATCATGCGTACGATGTTCGGAGCGCGGCAGTCTGCTAGGAGAATTGTGTCGCGTACTTGACCGTAAAAGGGAATCTGGTGATGAAGTCGCTGTGCGGTAGGAAATAAATTTGTGTCCCCAAGGGCTTCT
>JASHSG010000194.1 GCA_030040935.1 Acidobacteriaceae bacterium
CGCAGGCGGGCTTCGTCAGTCATGTCAACTCTCGCCAGGCCCCAATCCGCTTCGTCAGCTCAGCTAACCAGCTGATCCTGAACCTCATCCCGACGCAGAATAATTCTTCCCAGGTTTGCCGATTATTTTTCCCTGTCGGCGCATACTCGATTCCAGAATCACCAAACCCGGCATCTTCACGCGGCCGGCAAACCGCGTTTGCCGCAGGATCCTGAAATAATCGTTCCGTAAGTGATCGCGCGACAAGCCCTTTGTTTCCGACATCTTGTCCCTAACTGAATTCGAACGGGAATCTTGCACCTGTTGTCGCCCGTAGCCTCATCCGCAAGAGCATCTTGCGCAAAAAAGGAATTGAGGGGGGTGGGGGTGGGTTCCATCGAAAACTGAACCTCACTTGCTTCCTCGTCCCTGTCACTCACACTGGCAGCCGGTAGGGGCGGCCGCGGTACATGCCCACCTGCTCCACTGAGCGCACGCGGATCACCTGCGCCGTGGTGTTGTCGCCGCCGTCAATCTCGACCGCGCGGGCGACCAGCTCGTGCGCGATTTGAGATGCGTCTTTCTTTTGCGATGCGATGGTGGCGATCTCAGCCTCGCCCATCTCGTCGTGCAGCCCGTCAGTGCAAAGCACCAGAACGTCTCCCGGCTGCAGGCTGAGAGCAGTGGTGTCGGGCGAAACAAACATCTCCGGCCCGACCGACCGGATCAGAACGTGGCGGGATTCTGAGGAGGGAATCTCTCCGGCCGAAATCAGGCCCATCTTGCGCTGCTCGTTGACCCAGGTGTGATCCTGCGTAACTTGACGGGCCCGGCCGTTGCGGACCAGATAGCAGCGCGAATCGCCGACGTGCGAAACTACCGCCTGATCGTAACGCAGGGCGCAGGCAACCAGGGTGGTGGCCATATTCTTGCCTCGGTATTGAGGCTGAAGCCTGCGATCGTGCACGGCAGAGTTAGCCTGCTCGATGAGCCGCGGCATTAGGCTGATGAGCATCGCTCCCGATTGCGCCTTGGCGAACTGTTCGGTCATCACGGTGATGGCGGTGGCCGAAGCGACCTCGCCCAGGTCCAGTCCCCCGACTCCATCGGCGACGACAAACAGAAAACCGTGAGAACGTGCCATCTGCCGCGTGGACGGAATAAAGGATCCCATCGCGTCTTCGTTGTTGGTGCGGACTTTGCCGAAGTCGCTAGCCTGGCCGAACTGTACGTCCAACATATGCGCCGCCGCGTGAACCTCTCGCGCCAATTGCAAAACCAAATTCCAGGCGTTCTCTAAAGTTCATCTTGCCGCGTCGCTGCTCGCTAATCGCTGCGTCGACTTGAGAACCGTGGCTTCGATTGTCTCCAACTTTGGTTTTGCAATCTTGCGCGGGGGAGATGCCGTTCTATAAGAGGTAGCAGGTTTCAGGCTCAGAGAACAACAATCGGGCGTTCCCTCTCACCGGCCGCTTGATTCGCGACCGGAGAGAGAGCCCACCCTCATTTGGTTTGGTTGACTGTTTGTCTACAAGGCTTCCTTCGAGGTCAACAGAACCCCTTTACCCTTGGCCTTGGATGCTCGCAGGAAGTAGATTGCACCATAAATGCCCCAGACAGCCGATATACCCAGTGCTGTAAGGGGTTCCATCTTCGTGCCGAGGTTGAAGAACGGACCGGCCAGATAGAAGGCCATGCAGGTAACATTCGCCAGCACGCCGAAGCCGGGGATCAAGTAGTGCAGCAAGACCTTTTTGTCGTGGCGCTCGGAGTAGGCAATGATGCACAGCAGGCAGCTCAGGCAGTAAAGGATGAAGGTGCCGAAGTTGGAGGTAAGGGTGATGGCGAGCAGCGAATTGGGCAGCGCAGCCATCTTGTCGTGCGTCGTATAGCCGAAGCTCGAGAAGACATTGTGCGGCAGCGCGGCGATGGATGCATCGGTGGGTGCGCCCGCATCGCCGAAGGCCAGCGAGAGAGCGACAACGCCGATGACGCAGGAGATCGTTGCCAGCGTCCAGATCGAGCGCGCCGGCGTAAGCGACTTGGAATGCAGCACGCCGAAGTGCGACGGCACCTCTTCGTCCTTGCCCATGGCGTAGGTAACGCGGGCGCCGGTGTTCAGGCAGGCCAGCGTGGTGCCGATGAGCGCAAGGAAGACCGTGACCGCTTCAGCCAGCATGAAGTACTTGCCGTGGCCCTGGCCGAGCAGCGCATCGCCGACAATGATCATCATGTCGCCGATGGGCGCGGCCGAGCTGGCTGCGCTCTGCATCGTATACCCCGAGTTAAGGAAGTAATTGGCGCAGAAATACTCAAACAGATAACAGATCAACCCCTGAATGAGCAGCGAAGCAATGACGGCGATGGGAATGTGCTTGGTTGGATTCTTGGCCTCGCCTCCCATCGAGGTAACCGATTCAAAGCCGACCAGGATGAGAATGGCGACCGTGGATTGAATGAAAACCCAGCTCCACTGATGAACGCCGACGACCGACGCGGCGTTGGGGTGAGAAAGGAAGTTGCCGCTCGAGTCGGTGGTGGGATAGCTGATGGTGTAGGGCACCGGCTTGCCGGCGGAGTCGAGCAGCGGAAGCGGGTTTCCGCTCGAATCGCGCAGCGTGTTGCCGCTCTTATCGGTCGCAAACTGGTAGGTGTAGGTCGCGAGCGTTTGGCCATCGTACTGGAAGGCGGGAGCGCCGTTGGGGTGGTTGGCGCGATAACCGAGACACAGCACACTGAAAACCACCAGCGCCGAAATCTGCACGATGTTGACGGCGATATTGACGGCCGTTGAGGCGCCGGCGCCCCGTGTGGCAATCCAGGCGACGAAGTAGGAGAACACGATCGCAACGAGGCTGGTGAAGACCGGCCCGGGGTTGGAGCCGCTCAGGAAGTTGGGATAAAGGAAGCCGACCACATATCCCACGAACAAACCGGTCACGGCGACCATCACGCCGGGGTAAACCCAATAATAGAGATGCGAGCCCCAGCCGACGATGAACTTGGAGATGCGGGCGTACTTGAAGGCCTTGTCCTTCGAGAGCA
>JASHSG010000195.1 GCA_030040935.1 Acidobacteriaceae bacterium
GCCCACCGATTGGAGGCCACTCCGAGCTTCGCTACTCTCCCCGCAGTGAACCGGAATTCGGTCGCCGTCGCGTTACCAGCAGGCTGTCACAAAGGAAAAGAGGGCTGCTCAGGATCTAGTTTTCGGGGGGCTACTTCCCGCCGAGGTTCTTGAGCACCCTTCAGCACCCTCGGAGAGACCATAAAAGATATGGTCACCGCCATAAACCATTTGTTCCTCTTGGATTATGGCGGGGACGACGGGGCTCGAACCCGCGACCTCTGCCGTGACAGGGCAGCGCTCTAACCAAACTGAGCTACGTCCCCAAGTTGAGCTTGGGATGCCTCGAAAGGGCCGGCAAATGCGGCGCACTTTTTCACCGGCAACATCCATGAGTGTATCAGAAACTCGCCTCGCCCGAGACGCGCAAACCGCCGTGAAAAATCGCCCCGGTCGCTGCATCAGGAGCCGGAAATGTCCCCGCTATGCGCTCACTGCGGCCCGCGCTCCGCGCCCTGACGGCACGTAGCCCATGTCCACTGAAATGCCGCGTACGCATTGCAACAAGTGGTTGGCGATCGCCGGCAGCTTCTGCGCCGTGACGCGGAACGATGGCCCGGAGACACTCACCGCCGCCACCGGCAGCCGCTGCGCATCCAGGACCGGCACCGCGATGCAGCGCAGGCCCTCCTCAAGCTCCTCGTCGTCGACCGCGTAGCCGCGGCGGCGCGTCTTTTCAAGCTCTGCGCGCAGCGCCTCGGGGGTGGAGATGGTGCGGTGCGTCGGCCGCTCGTATCGTATCCGCCGCAGCACCTCCGCGGCGCGCTCCTGCGGCAGAAAAGCCAGAATCGCCTTGCCCACCGACGTGCAATGCACCGGATTGCTGGCGCCGATGCGTGTAATCATGCGCACCGCGCGCGTAGGCTCGATCTTGTCGATATAGATCACGCGCGCCGCCTCGAGCAGCGCCAGGTGCGCCGTCTCCTCGGTCTCGGTCACCAGCCGCCGCAAATGCGGCTGCGCCCGGTCGCGCAGATCGTATTGCTCAATCGCTCGATTGCCGAAGTCAAACAATCGCAGGCCAAGCCGGAATTTTCCATTTGCGGTGCGCTCCACCATCCTGTGCCGCTCCAGAACCATCAGAAACCGGTGCGCCGTGCTCTTGTGCAGCTGCAGCGACGCTGCCACCTGCGCCAGGCCAAGCGGCGTCTCGCTCTCGCCAAGCAGGTCGAGAACCGCAAATGCGCGATCCAGAGCCTGAACTTTGTAGGTCCCTTGGGGAATTGCGTCTCGCATGTTGATCCTTTGTTCCAAGCCTTGAGTTCATCTCTAGCTTCTCATATCATGAGACGCTGGTCAACAGGTGAAACACTGGTTCTGCCCCGCTCTCCCGTTATTTCCTAATCGGAAATGTTTTAGATCCTGCCTTCGCTTTCTTCCACTTCATCGCCTTCACCGGGCGCAAGAAACAGGTTCGCTTCAAGGCCGTGCTGCCGCGTATAGAGATCGTAGTAGCGTCCGCGCAGCGCGAACAGCGCGCTATGATTGCCGCGCTCCACGATGCGCCCTCCCTCGACCACGAGGATCTGGTCCGCGCGGCGTATGGTCGACAGGCGGTGCGCAATCACGAACGTCGTGCGCCCGCGCATCAGCTCGCCAAGCCCGCTTTGGATCATGGCCTCCGATTCGGAGTCGAGCGAACTGGTGGCTTCGTCGAGGATCAGGATGCGCGGCTCGGCCAGCAGCGCTCGTGCAATCGACAGCCGCTGCCGCTGTCCACCGCTCAGCTTCACGCCGCGTTCGCCCACAATCGTTTCGTATCCCTCCGGGTAGCGCTCTGCGAACTCGTCCACGCATGCCGTGCGGCACGCGAATTGAAACTGCTCCTCGGTCGCATCCGGCCGCGAGAACATGATGTTTTCGCGGATCGTGCCGTCAAACAGAAACGACTCCTGCAACACCACGCCCAGTTGCGACCGGTAGGTATTCAAATCCACCGTCGCAAGATCGATATCGTCGACCAGCACCTGCCCGCTTACCGGCGTGTGGAACGCGCAGAGCAGGCTGATGATCGTGGATTTGCCCGAGCCCGACGACCCCACCAGTGCGGTCACCGACCCTGGATTGGCGCGAAAGCTTACATCGTGCAGCACCGGCTTCTCCGGCGTGTACGCGAAGTCTACGTGCTCGAACCGCACGAAACCCCGTATCTCGCCCAGCTTCACGCTGCGCCTGGAATCCGCGAATTCGTCTTTCTCTGAGAGAATCTCCATCGTGCGGTCAATGCCCGCCACCGCTTCGGTGAGTTGTGTGCCGATATTTACCACCTGAATCACCGGTGC
Organism: Acidobacteriaceae bacterium; assembly: GCA_030040935.1. Lineage (GTDB taxonomy): Bacteria > Acidobacteriota > Terriglobia > Terriglobales > Acidobacteriaceae > Telmatobacter. The sequence continues at coordinate 2,322 of JASHSG010000195.1, forward strand.
AATCATGAACGCCAGAAACATCGTGTACTGGATGTAGGTCCCGTCGTCCATCCGGTTCTGCAGTGCCAGGTGCCCGCCCATATACATCACCAGCGCTCCCACGATCCCCAGCACCGTCGTCGCCGTCATCGACATCACGCTGGTCATGGTCAACGTCTTCATTACGTTGTCCAGCAGCCGCAGCACACCTGTTTTGAACACCGCCGCTTCGCGTTCCTCGGCGTGGTAGCCCTTCACCACTCGCACGCCGCCCAGTGACTCAGTCAATCGCCCTGTGACCTCACCGGTGATCTTCCCCCTCTCGCGGAAGATGGGGCGAATGGTCTTGAATGCATTCTGCAGCACTAAAACAAAAACGCCGACCACCGAGAATACGATCAATGTCATCTCCGCGCTGCGGTGCAGCAGAAAAATGAACGCCATCACCGCGGTCAGCAGGCCGCCCACAAACTCCACCAGGCCCGTGCCGATCAGGTTGCGCACGCCTTCCACATCGCTCATGATCCGCGATACCAGCAATCCGCTGCGATTGGCGTCGTAGAAGCTGACCGACAGCCGGCCCACGTGCCGCTGTACTTCCTGGCGCAGGTCGGCAATCATCCGTTGCGCCGCTTTTGACAGCAGCTGCGTGTTCGAAAACGAAGTGATTGATTGAATGAGCGTGGCAACCAGCACTGCGATCACGAGCGGCATCAGCTTGTCGGCCTCGTGCCGCTTAAGCACGAGGTTGACAAACGGTCTGACCACGAACGGCAACACCAGGCCGGCCACGCGATTGATCGCCACCAGAACCAGGCCCAGCAGCAGCAGCCATTTCCGCGGCCGCACCAGCCGCCAGATCTCCGGCATCGCCTTCCGGTAATCGATCTTCTTCTTCGCCTGGTCTGCGCCGGCGAGCGTACCGCGGCCGCGCGGCGAGCGCTCGGCGCGCATCCCCATTCCCATTCCGCCGCGCATTGTTCCCATTGGTTATTCCTGGCGTGACCTGCGTGCTTGGATGAACGAACGAACGCAAAGATTCACGTAAATCAGCAGCAGAGCGGCCATGGTCAGCTTGGCCGCGAGCGCGATGTAATCCGGATCCTCGCCAAGCGACCGCGCGTGGCCGTAGCCCTGCAGAGCCGCCGCGATCGCTCCGATCAGGCCCAGCACTCCAACGGTCACGTTGATATGCATGAAAATCTTGCGCCGCGTCTCGCTCGGGCTGATGGCCAGCGCGCCGCCCGCGCACAGCGCCAGCCCGAACCACGTTGGAATAAGCGCTGTATAGTGGATGCTTCCTGTGCCAAAGAATCCCGCCAGGCCCAGAGCAATCAGCAAGATTCCGAAGACAATCGTTACCTTCGCCATGCCGTCTCCCCATTCTTTCGCATGGCAAGGATAACAGTTGCAAGTTCTCCGTTCACAGTTCGCCGTTCACCGCCGGTCCGCAATTGCCAAAACAGTTTTGCCCGGTTTAAAAACGATGAACTGCGAGCTGCGAACGGTGGGCTGCCGCTATCTCTGGATCCTCGCTGACCCGCCCTTGGCAAACGCGCGCACCTGGTCGAGGGTCGCCATCGTCGTGTCGCCAATGAACGTTGTCAACAGCGCACCGTGCGCCCAGCCCAGCTTCAGCGCATCCTCGGGCTTTTCTCCGCTCAGGAGGCCATAAATGAAGCCCGCAGCGAATCCGTCGCCCCCTCCTACGCGGTCCACAACGTCGAGCTCCGCCGTTGGCGCAACGTATGTCTTGCCGTCGATCCACGCCACCGCGCTCCAGCTGTGACGGTTCGTAGAGTGCACTTCGCGCAGAGTCGTAGCCACGATCTTCACGTGCGGATGTTTCTTCACCACGTTGTCGATCATGCCGAAGAAAACGCTGGGATCCAGCTTCGACTTCGCATGAACATCGGGCCCGGGAATGCCAAGTCCCTTCTGCAAGTCCTCTTCATTCCCAATCAGCGCGTCGACATTCTTCACAATCGTCGCAATGGTTTCCACAGCCTTGTCCGCGCCGCCCGATATCTTCCACAACTTTTCGCGGAAGTTCAGGTCGAACGAAGTCACCGCGCCCGCCTCTTTGGCCGCCCTCATCATCTCCGCAACCAGCGGCGCAGTGGTCGACGAAAGTGCCGCGAAAATTCCGCCCGAATGCGCCCATCGCGCGCCGCCCGCCAAAATTCCCTTCCAGTCAAAGTCTCCCGGCTTCAGCATTGCGCCCGCTTCATTGGCCCGGTTATAGAAAACCACCGGCGGCCGCACCCCTGCGCCGCGATCGCTGTAGACAGTCGCCATGTTCGGGCCCGTCGCGCCGTTGTGCTCAAAGTGCTTGTAGATCGGCCTCACGCCCATGGCGCGGACGCGTTCCGCGATCAGGTCGCCGATCGGATAATCCACCATCGCCGAGGCCACTGCCGTCTTCATCTTGAAGCAGTCCGACAGATTCGCCGCCACGTTGAACTCGCCGCCGCTTACGTGAATCTTGCACTCCGTCGCTTTGCGGAACGGAATAATTCCCGGGTCGAGCCGGTGCACCAGCGCTCCCAACGCGAGAAAATCCAAATCGCCGCCTTTGCGAATATTCAGCCCGTATTCCATCGTTCTCTCCTTGCGCTCGTTCATTATTCGACCGGCCAAAACCAAACTGCAGCTTTCATCCCCGCAGCTTCTTGACATCCTCCAGCACCTGCTGCGGCGTCCACTCATTGCCTGGGTAAAACTGCGCAACTCTTCCTCGCGCATCGATCAGCGTTGTTGAAAGCGTGTGCGTGATCGTGTCGTCTGGCCCAGGCGTGATGCCCACATCGAAATACTTCGCCATCTTCAGCAGCTCCGGCTTCGTCGGCGCCGCAAAGTCCCAATGCGCAAAGGCGCTCTTTGCGTCGCTGCCGATGTACTCCGCGCCATAGGCCCGAAGGCGCGCCGGCGTATCGTGCTCCGGATCAAAGCTGATGCACAGAAGGTGCGTGCCGGAGTAGAGTGCGGGAGTCGCGGCCAGCCGCTGATTGATGACGGCAAAGTTATGCGTGATCAAGGGGCAGAAGTTGGGCAGCGGACAGCGCGTGTAAATGAACGTCAACAGCAGGATCTTGCCTCGAAACTCGCTCAGGTGAATCGCACGCCCGTCCTGGTTGCGCAGCCTGAAGTCCGGCACCACGTCTCCGGGCGCCGGCACGTGATAGAACACCGTTGGCTTGTAATCCGGCCTGGCCTGCGCGATCACGACAATGTGATCCAGCAGCACAGTCTGCTCCGAGCTCTTCGAAACCAGCACGTCCGCCGTGATCGTGTCCCCGGGGTGCAAATCGCTGGCGATCGTCGGATCTTTGAGCTGGTAAGGCATCGTCATCGCGTCCATGAACCCGGGAATCGCTTCATGGTCCACCATCACGATTCCGTGCGCGGCGTCGACCGATACAATCTTCCCGCGCAGGTGATACACCGTGTTCTGCGGATTGCTCGCGCTCTCAGGTTCCGGCGCTGAATTGGAATGGCATCCCGCCAAAGCCAGAACGGCCCAAAGGAAGCTTGCAACGAAAGCGCGCATCACAAGCCATAGTGTACAACCGGTGGACTGACCACATGAAAACGGAATCCTCTTCCGCGTGACTCCAACACTCATCGACACATTCTCCGCTCAAAAGGGTGGGCGAGCGGTGAGCGCCTCCAGAGGTATTCTTAGGCGTAGCGGTTCCGCGGTTACTGTGTCCCTTAGCCTCTGAGACCAGGTCGGTTTTTTCTCGTGAAGAATCCGCCTCGCGCCGGCGTTAAAGACGGCTACATCGACCGCAGAACCGCTCTAAGGCTGCGAACTGCGAACTGTGAACTCCGAACTCTCGTCCCAGATCGATGCATGGCTCGGCGGCGGCTCGCTCGTGGTTACTGCAAGCGAGCGCGCCGCTCGATCGCTCACGGCGGCCTATAACCGCGCGCGTCGAGCCGAGGCTCTCACCGCATGGCAGGCTCCTGACATTCAGGACTGGCAAACTTTTGTTCGCAACGCCTGGAATGAGCGCAACCTCGGCGGCCGCATCGTATTGAATCCTTTGCAGGAGCAGTCGCTGTGGGCCGGAATCGTGTCTGCGGCTGCGCCTCAGGCCGCTCGAGTCGCCCCGGCGCGCGATCGTCTCGCATATTTGGCCATGGAGGCGCATGGCCTGATCTGTGCGTATGCGCCGCAACTGCTGAGCCAGAAAGCGCGCAGCGGGTGGGATCAGGATGCCGCGGCATTCAGCCAGTGGCTTACGACCTTCGACGAAGTCTGCCGCGCCAGCAGGGCGATCAGCCCTGCGCGCCTGCCTCTCGAGTTGATTGACGCGCTCGAACAGGACTCCCCTAAGGGCGCTCCTCTTCTGCTCGCCGGCTTCGACCGGATTTTGCCTTCGCAGCAGGCCTTCTTCGCCGCTTGGGGCGATTGCACCCAGGTTTCGCTTCCGCAAACTGCGGCGCGAATCGAATTCCATCAAGCCGCGGATCCCGGCTCCGAGCTCGCCGCTTGTGCGATCTGGTCGAAGCGGCAGCTCGCGGCCAACCCGCGGACGCGCCTGCTCGTCGTTACCCAGGATGTGCCCAGGCTCCGCGGCGAAATCGAGCGCGCATTTCTCCGTTTTGTCTGCGAAGCAGGATCCGCCGCCGCGCCGTCCAGCATCTTCGAGTTCTCGCTGGGCGTTCCCCTCAGCCAAATCGCACTCGCGCGCGGCGCGGGATTGCTGCTGCACTGGCTCAAACAGCCTGTCGAAGAGCACCAGCTCGACTGGCTCCTTTCCACCGGCCAAATGGCTGCCTCGCCCGCCGAGTCGCTCGCTCTCACCGCCTTCATGCGGGCGCTGCGCCGCAAGGGTCTTGAACGCACGCGCTGGACGCTGGATGCGTTCCTCGATCAGAATCCGGGAATGGGATTGCCGGCCGCGTGGGTCGCGCGTGTTAAGGGCGCCCAGCGCCGCCTTCAGGAATTCTCGCGTCGCCCGCAATCTCCACTGGCCTGGGCGGAACTGGTGCCGCAACTGTTGGAGTTCGCGGGTTGGCCCGGCAGTCGCCCGCTTACCAGCGCCGAATTTCAGGCCCACCGCCGCTGGCAGCGTACCGTCGACGATTGCGCTTCGCTCGGTTTCGATGGCCGGGCTGTCGAGTGGAACGAATTCCTTTCGATCTTCGATCATGCCGTCAGCCAAACCCTCTTTGCTCCTGAGTCGCTTGACCCGCCGATTCTGATCGCTGGCCCTGCCGAGTCCGCGGGTCTCAACGCCGATGCCGTCTGGTTCCTCGGCGCCAGCGAACAGGTCTGGCCGCCAAGCGGCGCTACGCATCCCCTGCTCCCTCCCGCAGTGCAGCGCGCCGCCCGCATGCCTCACGCATCCCCTCGCCTCGACTGGGAACTCGCCGCCGTCGTGACGCGCCGCCTGCTTGCCTCCGCGCCCGAAGTTCACTTCAGCTGCGCGCGCCAAATCGAAGGCGTCGAAGCTCGACCATCGGGGCTGGTCGCGCAACTGGCCGGCGTGCCCCTGCCGTTGCCACGGGAACTCATCGCAACGGAAGCCTTGCCGCTTCTCGCTGTTCCATTTTCCGACTCGACCCGCATTCCCTTCCCGCCACGCAACGCCCCAGGCGGCGCTTCGGCTCTTACCGCGCAATCGCAGTGCGCTTTCAAAGCCTTTGCGGTCGCGCGCCTTGGCGCCCAGGGCTGGCGCCCGGCAGAAGCAGGACTCACCGCGCAAGAGCGAGGCCAGCTTCTGCACGAGGTCATGCATTCCGTTTGGGCCGGTCCGCCGCTTGGCATTCGTTCGCACGCGCAGCTCCTTGCGCTCCCTGATCTTCGCGCCTGGGTCGCGGACCACGTTCACCGTGCCGTTCAATCCGCAATGCCCGCGCGCGCGCGCCAAACCATGGCGCAGCGTTATCTCGCTCTGGAGGAGACTCGCCTCATCCATCTCGTCACGGAGTGGCTGGAGTTCGAGCGAACCCGCGTTCCCTTCACTGTCCTCGACACGGAACAAACAACCAGTGCCTCTGTCGCCGGCCTGCCGCTCGGACTACGCCTTGATCGCATCGATCGCCTGATCGATAACTCTCGCCTCGTGATCGATTACAAATCCGGAGATGTCAAGCCAGGTGTCTGGGATCTTCCGCGCCCTGACGATGTGCAGTTGCCGCTTTATGCGGAATTCGCGCTTCCGCATGATGCGAAACTCGGCGGACTCGTCTTCGCCAGGGTTCGTGCCGGAAAACCGGAATTCATCGGGAAGATTCGCGACGCCCGAGGCACTCTGCGCACCAAGACCAGCGCAGCCACGAATTTGGTGAAGAAGCCTCTCACCTCGGAGCAGCTTTCCGTCTGGAAGCGGTATATTGAGGAGCTCGCGCTGGCTTTTCTCGCCGGGCGCGCCATCGCCAACCCGCGCGACTACCCTGGCACCTGCGAATCCTGCCGCTTGCAGGCGCTTTGCCGCATCTCCGAAAATCCGCCGCTCACCGCCGGCGCAAACGGCGAAGAGGCCGGTGATGCCTAGGGCGGCCCGCAGCGATCCGCCTCCCGATCAGGCGCAGCGCGATCGGTCGCTTGATCCCCGGCGCTCCGTTTTGGTGCGCGCCCCGGCCGGCTCGGGAAAAACCACCCTCCTCTCGCAGCGATTTCTAACCTTGCTCGCAGAGGTCGACCAGCCCGGCCAGGTCGTCGCCATCACTTTCACCAGGCCTGCCGCGGCTGAAATGCGCAACCGCATTCTCGATGAGCTTCGCCAGGCCGAGCCGAGTCCAATCGCATCGCGCGTGCTTCTGCGCTCGCGCGAGCGCGGCTGGGATCTCCTGAATTTGCCCGCGCAGTTGCGCATCTCCACTATCGATTCGTTTTGCCGCGACCTTGCCATGCAGCAGCCCCTTCTCTCCGGATTCGGCGGCCATCTCGATATCAGCGGGCAGCCTCGCGAGCTTTACCGCCGCGCCGCCCGCCGCGCGCTTGAGCAGATCGGGCACGCTGATTCCATTTTGGGCGCGGCCATCGAAACGCTTCTCGATTGGCGCGACAACAACTGGAGCGAGATTGAAGAGCTGACCGTCGAGATGCTCCAAAACCGCGACCGCTGGATGCAGGGTTTCGTGCTGGGCGCAGAACAGGACTTTGACCGCCTGCGCTTGCGCCTCGAGTCTCCGTTTCTGCGCGCTGAATTCGAATCAACTCCCATCCGGTACTCCGACGCGGAATGGAAGATTATCCGCGCCTGCTTCACGTTGCTGCGCCGCGCCGCCGCCGAACTTCGTGTCGTCTTCGCCGAGGCTGCCGCTGCCGACTTTACTGAGGTCGCTCAAATTGCGCTCAACGTGCTCAAGGGCGAAGACGGGTTTCCGCTCGATGCCGCGCAGGCTGTCGCCGATGGAATCCGCCACCTGCTGGTCGACGAATTTCAGGACACCAGTCGCCGTCAGCACGAGTTCCTCCGCCATCTCATCGCTGCCTGGTCCGATCGCGATGGCCGCACCTGTTTCGTCGTCGGTGATCCGATGCAGTCCATTTACGGCTTCCGCGATGCGGATGCCGAATTGTTCCCGCGCGTCGAAGAAATCGGCCTCGAAATCTACGGCGATCGTCCCCTGCTCTTTGACGCCGTCCATCTCACCGCCAACTTCCGCAGCGAATCCTCGCTCGTCGCGAGCATCAACGTTGCATTCGCTCAGATCTTTGCCGCCTCAAGCGGCAGCGCCATCGTATTCGCCCCATCTGAACCCGCGCGCGCTCTGGTTGAGCCATCCCGTCCCCGGCTCGTCGCCGACCCCGCTCCGCGCTTGCAGCTTCACTGCGCGTTTATTCCGGAGTCGCCCCGCGATTCCAGCCCCGGCGTCAAAGAGGAAATTCTCGGCCAGCGCGAAGCCGCTCAGCAGAAACAAGTCCATGAAATCGTCGAGATTGTCCGCGCCCATCTGCCGCGCATCGAAGCAGCCGGCGCGGCCAGCCAAAAATATCGCGTCGCAGTGCTGGCCCGGACGCGCAAATCGCTGATGCCCATCGCCGCCGCCCTGCGCGCCGCCGCCATCCATTTTCGCGCGATGAAGCTTGAACCGCTGGGCCATCGCGCGGAAATCATCGATGCGCTTTCCCTCCTCCGCGCTCTCTTCAATCCCCATGATCGCGTTGCATGGCTGGGCATCCTCCGCGCTCCGTGGTGTGGCCTTTCCCTTGTCGATCTGCACACCCTCGTCAGCGCCGACGCGCCCGAGCTCCTGCTCCGCTCTGTCCCCGAGCTTGTGGCCGAGCGCGTAAACCTCATCAGTGCCGAGGGGCAGCTTGCCGTCAATCGCCTTCTCGGCGCCCTGGCGGTCTCCGAACGCCTGCGCGCCTCCCGGCCTGCGGCGCCGCCGGGCACCTGGCTTGAACAGACCTGGCTCCAGCTCGGCGGCGCGCAATGCGTCGACTCTGAAGCCCGTGCCAATCTCGACCTTCTTTGGAGCTGTCTCGACTCGCTTCCCCAGGGCGAGCCCGATCTGCTCGGCTCCGCTCTCGCCTCGGCCCTCGACGATCTCAAGGCGTTGCCCGACCCTGCGGCCAGCAGCGATTGCGGCGTCGAGCTCATGACCATTCACAAAGCCAAGGGTCTTGAGTTTGAGGTCGTCATCGTCCCCGATCTCCATACTTCTCCGCGCCGCAACACCGGCAACTTGCTCTCCTGGCTCGAGCGCGGTCTGCCGCCTTCCGCCCCGTGCGAGTTTTCCGACTCCGTCACCGAATTCCTCATCGCGCCCATTCGACAGAAGGGCGCTGACAGCGGAGCGGCCAGGCAATGGGTCGATCGCCTTTCTCGCGAACGCGAAATTCACGAAGCCTGCCGCCTGCTTTATGTCGCGGCCACGCGGGCTCGCGAGGAGCTGCATTTTTTCGCGCGCCCCAGCTACAAATCCGTCGCTGGCGTGCCCACTGAGCTCGTCGAACCCCGTGAAAGTCTGCTGCGCACCGGCTGGCCGGCCTGGCAAGCCGAAATCCAGCGCCAATTCGACCAATGGCGCGCCGCTCCAGAGCCCATCACGCTCCCGTCCGTCGCCGCTGAAGAACTCGTGAGGAACAATCTCATCGATTTCCCGCTCGCCGCCGAAGAGCCTATCCCAATTCGCCGTCTTCCGTCCGATTTTTCTCTGCGCTCAGCTTCGCTCGCCCCCGCCGCCGCGGACGAATCCCTCCTCGGAATCGGGCGCCTTTACGAGCGTCACGAAGGTGGCTTGCTCTCCCGCGCGTTCGGCAAAGCGGTTCACACGCTCCTCGAGCAGTTGGCTCAGCGGCTCGCTGCTCAGCCTCGCGACGCCGCGTTTCGTGCGCTCGCGCTCGAGCAGCCGCGCGTTGCCGCAATCATCCGCGCTGCCGGCGTCGAATCGTCAGCCGCCGATCGTATGGCCTCGCAAGCGCTCCGGATTGTGCTTGGCGCTGCCTCAGATCCCATCGCAAATTGGATTCTCGCGCCGCACCCCGGCGCCGCTAACGAAGTTCGCTGGACCGGCATTGTGGCGGGCGGCCTGCGCACGGTTAGGGTCGATCGCGTCTTTTTGGCCGGCCCCTCGCCGGAAGCCGCTGCATCTCCCGGCGAAGACGCCTGGTGGATCATCGATTACAAAACCGCTCATGAAGACAGCCTCGATCCCGCCCTCGCGCTGCCCGAATTGCGCCGCCAATTTGCGCCTCAGATCGAAGCCTACGCAGCCGTCCTCCGCAACCTGCGCGGCGCCGGCGTCCATCTCCGCGGCGGACTTTATTATCCCCGCATGTCTCTCTTCGATTGGTGGCAGCTCTGATTGCCAGCCACTCCCATCCCTTTCATCGCGGACGAATCCTCAGCGGGCGATGCCTACACCCTGCACAGTTCTTCCCCAAGCACATCGCGGTGCGCCATGATGAACTGCTCCGCGTTGCGCAATAGCAGTCCATAAGCCGTCACCGCTGCGGCAGCAAGCGGACCGAAGATCCACGCCCCCAGCCACGGCTCGTTAAGGTAGCGGCTGGCCAGCGTTACCGGGACCTGCAATGCCATGCTTCCGAACAGGACCAGCAGAATCAAAAGCCCGCTTGTGCGATTGGTCGGCGTCGTCCGCCGCCGCTGCGCCTGCCCCGGAACAAAACGGCGTGGCGCCTGAATCGAGCGCACGGTTCCCAATGCCAGGTTCGCCGCAATGACAAAGATCGTCCACAGTCCGGTCGACACTTGCGCCGCCACAGCAATCGGCGCGGGCGCCAGCGTCGAAACCAACGCCCAGGCCAACCCCGCTTCGCCGGCGATCAGCGTAAGGCTCATCAGATTCTTCGCCACAATCACGTCCCGCAGGCGAATCGGCGCCAGCAGATAGATCTGTACGCCCAGCCCGTCCGCGCCAAATACGTTATACAGCCCCGCCAGAGCACCAAATACAACATAAGCGATCGCTCCCGGAAGAAAATAAGTGGAATGTCCCGCGAACGTCGTCCTGTTTAGAATCACCACGAAGAACAGCGGGGTCAGCATGCTGACAAACTGCGCGCCATTGCCGCGAAGAGTCAGCCATTCCTTGTGCAGGCAGGCTGTCACAACCGGCGCAAAACCTGGGCCAACGGCTCGCTGTGGCAGGGATGCTGCAACGGAGCCGGCTGGTCGCGAATTCGGTCGCTTGCGATGACCCGCTCCTGCCTTGGCTCTCACCACCGGGCTGTCGCTCAGGTATTCGCCGAGAAACTGCTTGTGCAGGCGAACCGCGAACACTGCCGCGAACAGCGCGGTAGTCGCCGCGAGCGCTGCCAGGTTCAGGACCGCCTCAAACGGGTGGGCGCGCTCAAGAATGGCATGGGCGGCAAAACCGGGCGGAGACCAGCCCAGCTCCGCGCCTGAGCCGCGCATCAGATTCAGAATCAAGCTGGCTCGGCCGCCGTAGGCGTGCATTGGAGCGCGCTCGTAATTCAGAAACTGAAATCCAACCGCAGACAGCGCCATCAACGCCGTGAAGATTTCGCGAAACCGCCGATTCGCAAGCCAACGCTCAAACCACGCCCCGATCATTCGCATCAGAAAAATGTTCGTCCACGCGTAAACCGCCAGCACCACGAATGCAGGCAGCGCCAGCCCGGCATCCGCCACCACGATCCCAATCGCCGCAGCGGCCAGCGCCATGCAGCCCACAATCGTGCTCGGCGTCAGCAGCCCGATAAACGTTCGCAAAATCAGGTAGCGCCCGAAGCGCAGAGGAAACCGGATCAACGATGAGGGATCAAAGCTGGAGAGGGCAGCTGCGGCGTTCTGGCCGTTCACGCTGACGAAAAGCCACAGCAGCATGATGCCGGCGAGAAGCGAAGCCAGCCGCTGCGGATGATTGTTGGCGATCGCAGCCCACGCCATGAAGCCGCTGCCCGCTACCGGGCCAATCACCATCAGGGCCAGAATCGGCCAGACTACGATGCGCACCAGAATCGCTGTTGCTAGGCCCGCCGCCCGGCCTGCGCCTGTGCTTCGCCGGCGAAACGTGCTGTTAACCAGGATGCGCCAGCGCAGCCAGGCCACGGCAACGAGTTGCGTGCGGGCAGAAATGTTGCGCGCCGGCGAAGATGGCTGCTTTCCCCCTTCTAGCTCAGCCATGATAGCTCCTGCTCGGGCCGGGTAGCCGCCGGATTTCCCTCGCGATCGGTCCCGACAATTTCAAGAAAGATTTCCTCCAGGCTGCGCTTCTGTTCGCTCTCTGCGGCGTTCTCTTCTTCCCTGTCGCCCCGTTTGCGGCGTCCTGCGCCTGCTTGCAGCTCCGCGAGCGATCCCTGGGCCACCAACTGCCCGCGATGAATAATTGCCACGTGCGAGCATAGCCGTTCCACAATCTCCAGCACGTGCGAGGTCAGAAAAATCGTCGCCCCGCGCGCAATCATTCTCTGCAGCATGGCCTTCAGCGTGCCCGCTGCCACCGCATCCACGCCTTCGAACGGCTCGTCGAGAAACAGCACTCTGGGCCCGTGAATCACCGCGGCCGCCAGCGCCAGTTTCTTTTGCATGCCGTGAGAGTAGTCCGTGATCAGCTTCTTCCGCTCGTCAGCCAGATGCATGAATTCCAGTAGTTCCTGCGTGCGTTGCTCCGTCGTCGCCCGATCGAGGCCGTACATGCGCCCTACGAAGCGCAGATACTCCTCCCCGGTGAGCCGGCCAAAAAGAGCCATCCCCTCCGGCACTACGCCGACCTGCCTCTTCACCTCTGCGGAATTTTCTTTTATGTCCTCGCCAAGAATGTGAATCGTTCCCGAAGTCGGCGCCAGCAGACCGGTCAGCATCTTGATCGTGGTCGATTTGCCGGCTCCATTGGGGCCAAGGAAGCCGAAGAATTGGCCTGCTTCCACGCGCAGGTTCACATCCTGAACCGCGGTGAAGTTGCCAAAGCGGCGGGTGAGTGCAGTCGTGTCGATGGCGGGCGTTGTCATAGCTCTTTCCGGGCTTGGGACCACGATAAACGCTGCAGTTTCCGCTCCCGCTTGAATCCTGCGAACCTGCGTCGCGGGTTAGTTCCGATGGTTCTTCACAGGCGATTCTCGCGCTCGAAAATGTTTTTCGGTATTCTATATGCGAACGCTTGTCAGTTTGTCGAACTTGGAAGAGAGGAGTTTCCCCATGGCTAAGTCCGTCAAGAAATCAGGCGCCGCGCCCAAGGCGCAAGCGAAACTACGCAAGCCGGCAGAGAAGTCGGGGAAAAAAACCGTTGCTTCGGCCAACGGGAACGGGAACTCGATTTCCCACGACCAGGTCGCACAGCTTGCCCATCGTTTCTGGACTGAGCGCGGCCATGTGCACGGTCACCACGAAGAGGATTGGTTCCGCGCCGAGCAGGTGCTGCGCTCCAAAGCCTCCTGAACAGTTCGCGCGATCATTGCTTCGGCGCCGCGGCGCAATGCGCGACGGCATCCCTTTCTGCCGAAAATCTGCCTCTATAACCCGCCCTATTGTAAATTCGCCATCAGGCTTTCCAGCGCAGACTCTGGAGGCCGCACCAGCGACTCGGGCAGTGTGCCCAGCGGCTCGTCTACCAGGTTCAATTGATCGATGAACGTTGGCTTCTGCGTATCGATATAGAAGACCCCGGTGAGAACCTCATTCTTCTCCTGCGCTTCCATCAGCGTGCGCACCGCGTTCGCTTTGTCCGTCGGGTCGTAGTCTTCCAGCAGCTTGCGCAGGCGCAGCTGCGAGCCGTCGTGCATCTGCACGTCGAATACCTCGCCCGAATCGTAATCCACTTCGATGTCGTCGAAACTCGCCACAAACCCGATCTCGTTGATCGGCTCGTCGTTCTCCTGCAGGAACTTGTAGCTCTTCGTCGACCCCTCGTGATCGTTGAATGTCACGCAGGGACTGATCACATCGAGCATCACCGTGCCCTTGTGCGCGATCGCCGCCTTCAGCATCGCCAGCAGCTGCTTTTTGTCGCCGGAAAACGAGCGCCCGACAAATGTCGCGCCCAGCTGGATCGCCATGGCACAGGTATCGATCGGCGGCAGGTCGTTGATGACCCCCGTCTTCAGCTTCGATCCGATGTCTGCTGTCGCCGAGAACTGGCCCTTGGTCAATCCGTACACGCCGTTGTCCTCGATGATGTAAATCATCGGCAGGTTCCGCCGCATCAGATGAACAAACTGCCCTATGCCGATCGATGCCGTGTCGCCGTCGCCTGAAACACCCAGCGCCATCATCGTGTGATTGGCCAGCACCGCGCCCGTCGTCACGCTCGGCATGCGCCCGTGAACGCTGTTGAAACTGAATGAGCGGCTCATGAAGTAGGCGGGGCTCTTTGACGAGCAGCCGATCCCGCTCATCTTCATCACCCGCTCCGGCTCCACGCCCATCTCGAACATGGCGTCGATAATGCGCTCTGAAATTGCGTTATGCCCGCAGCCCGCGCACAACGTCGACTTGCCCCCGCGGTACTCCAGCACCGGCAATCCAATATGATTCAGTTTCGGCCCCACCGGCCCGCTGGCCGCCCCACTCCCCGTTGCGGTCGCCATCTTAGAGGCCCTCCTTGGTCACAAATTCATCCGTGATGGTGCGCGCATCGGCCGGCAGCCCGTCGTACTCCAGAATGCTGCGCAGCTTCACTACCTGGTCGCCGGGCAGGTCGAGCTTCAGCAGACTCGCCATTTGCGCATCGCGGTTTTGCTCCACCACGTACACGCGCTCATGGCTGGCCACAAAATCGTGAATCTCGTGCGCAAACGGATAAGCCCGGATACGCATATAGTCCACGCTCGCGCCGTGTTCCTTCTCGATCTGGTCCAGGCTCTCGCGCAGCGCGAAGTCCGTCGAGCCGTAGGCCAGGAACCCGATCTTCGACGTTCCGTTCTTCACCACCACCGGAGCCGGAATCAGCCTGCGCGCATTTTCAAACTTGCGCGCCAGCCGGTCCATCACTTCCTGATACTCGCCCGGCCGCTCCGTGTAGCCCGCCTCATCGTTATGCCCCGATCCGCGCGTAAAGTACGCCGCCTTCGGATGCGGCGTTCCCGGCAGCGTGCGCCAGCCAATCGCGTCTCCGTCCACGTCTCGGTAGCGCGCGAAGCTGCCCATCCTCTTCAGCTCCTCAACCTTCAGCACTTTTCCCCGATCCAGCGGCTTGCCCGGATACTTGAACGACTCCGACATCCAGTTGTTCATGCCCAGGTCCAGATCCGACAGCACGAATACCGGCGTCTGCAGCCGCTCCGCCAGATCGAATGCCGCATAGCTCAGCTCGAAGCATTCCTTCACCGAACCCGGCAGCAGAACCACGTGCTTGGTGTCGCCGTGCGACAGGAACGCCGTCGAGAGCAGGTCCGCCTGCTGCGTGCGCGTCGGCATGCCCGTCGAGGGCCCGCTGCGCTGCACGTCGAAAATCACTCCTGGAATCTCTGCATAATATCCCAGCCCCGCAAACTCGCTCATCAGCGAGATGCCCGGCCCCGAGGTCGACGTCATCGCCCGCGCGCCCGCCCAGCCCGCGCCCAGCACCATTCCGATCGCCGCCAGCTCGTCCTCGGCCTGCACCACCGCGAACGTCGCCTTGCCCTCCGGCGTTACGCGAAACTTCTTCAGCAGATCCGTGGTCGCCTCAATCAGCGATGTCGACGGCGTAATCGGATACCACGCCACTACCGTGACGCCCGCAAACACCGCGCCCATCCCGCACGCCGCGTTGCCGTCCACGATGATCTTGCCCTTGGTCGCGTTCATCCGCTCAATAAAGTACGGGTCCTGTTTGGTGAACGTCGCCTTCGCGTAGTCATACCCCGCCTGCACCGCGCCGAAATTCAGATCGAAAACCTTCTGCTTCTTCGCGAATTGCTTGCGCAGCCCGCTCTCCACCACGCCCAGGTCGATCCCCAGCAGCTGGGCCACCGCCCCCACGTACACCATGTTCTTCACCAGCTTGCGCAGCTTGGCTTCCGCGCAAATGCTGATCGTGATCTTGTCGAACGGCACCGGATAGCACACCACGTCGTCGCGGTACTGCTTCAGGTTCAGGTGCTCTTCGTAAATCGCCACCCCGTCCGCCTGCACCGACATCATGTCCTCGCGCGCCGTCTCCGGATTCAGCGCCACCAGCACGTCGATCTCGCGCTTGCGCGCCACATATCCGTCTTTGCTCGCGCGAATCGTGTACCACGTCGGCAGCCCGGCGATGTTCGATGGAAACAGGTTCTTCCCGCTCACGGGAACTCCCATTCCAAAAATGCTCTTCAGCAGCACGCTGTTGGCGGACTGCGAACCCGATCCGTTGACGGTGGCTACGATGATGCTGAAGTCGTTGATGATGCGCTGATCCGCACTTTGCGCGCCCTGTTCCTGACCCAGGGCGAGGTGACCTGTCGCCATTTGGCGGGATTCCCTTCCAATAGATTCTGAATGCTCTACGGGCGCCGGCCAACTCCTCTATGGTGCCTGCTCTGCTCGCCCCAATATGTGATTATAGTCACTTTCTTGTTAACACTGTCCCACACAGCGCCACAAAGGTAACCCCTTTATCCACCCTCGAAAGTGCTACGCAGTCCGAACTGCTTCCAGGCCACCAATCGCTTTGATTGCAATCGGTTACACCGAGTTTCCTCCCCGTTCCCTGATCCCTGACCCCTGATCACTGTTCCCTCTCCCCTGTCTCTCCGCGTCCTTCCTCCACCTTGCAATCAGCGCCAGCGCAATCACGATCAGCGCCAGCGTCAATCCAATCCACAATCCGTAAATCCCCCACTTCAATCCGAAGCAAAGAAAAAA
>JASHSG010000018.1 GCA_030040935.1 Acidobacteriaceae bacterium
TCACCAGCTCCGAGTCCAGCAGCCGCCATCCCAGATGCTTGGCCAGATGGTGCGCAAACTCCCCGCCGCGCGAACCGTACTCACGCTCTACGGTGATTACATTCACCGGTGCATGAACCATGGCCCTATTGACCCCCAAGGGAAAGAATCCCCTCGCCAAGGAGCATAACTCCATCCGTGCCGAAAGACAAAGAGCGGCGAGTAGTGAAGCGGTCTCTGGACTGGTTGGAAAAGCTCCAGTCGTGCCTTACCACATATCGACGTGCGGGATTACGATCAGGTGCGGTGTCGCAACATTAAGCAGCGAACCATCCTTTGTAAAGTGCACCTGTACAACATAATTCTTGCCCGCCTCTAGCGGGAACATACCAACCAGCTTATAGATATTTTCCTTTGTGAATATGCAACCACAGTTATCGGGAATGGAGCCGAACTCCACGATCCGCCCTCCCTCCCACACCGTCCAATCCGCCTGAACGATCGGGTCGCCCTTTTCGCAATCTGCCTTTTCGAGGGGCCCCGTTGTGACTCCCACCATGCACTCCATTCGCTGAAACGGCAGAGGCTTTTCGAACTGAAGCATGATGTCGTACCACTCTGAACGTTTCTTCACCGGGAACTCAGGCGTCCTGACCCTCCCAGCTGCAAGTGAGACCGGAATAAAGACGGCCGCGTACTTCTGCGGGTACTTCTTGGGGTTTGGAACCACAAACGGAGCCACGCTGCTCGCCGGAAGCAGTTGATCATTAGGGGCTTGCGGGCGGGGGCGCAATCGAGGCCCGTTGGCATCGACCTCCTGAGCACGGAGAGTGAGGACGCCACACGAAACGAAAACAATCGCAAAGAATGTCGTGATAAGCGCGCGTTTCAATACACGAGAAGTCTAACTCTGCGCCGAAGGGGCCGCAGGACTTTTCGCTGTCCCGCGGCCACGGAAACCTTCGCGCTTTGGCCTTATTGCGCAACCGGCTGCTGGGGCAGCGCCTTGTTGCTTTTGAGGTGCGGAGCATTGGGCGCTGCGGGCGCGCCCGGCGGATTCGGTGCGGAAGGGGGCGTCGGCGGGAATGCCGATCCCTTCTTGATGTGCAGATCGCCGTTGCTTGTGCTCAGTTGAATCTGCGCCGCGCCTCCGCCGATTCGCCCGCTCACCGTCTTGTCCTCATCGCCGCTTATGGTCAGCCCGTAGTCCGTCACAATGTCTCCATTGTGCGTGTGGCCGCTGATTGTGGCTGAGGCATTGGGCGGCAGCGTCAGCTCGATGTCCCCCTTATCGTTCTTAGCCTCTACGCCATAAGCTCCTGCCGGCTCCACGCTGATGGTTCCATTGCTGCTTTCAACGTAGGTGTCGCCGTAGATCTCGCTCAGGTCGATGTCCTTGGAGCGCGTAACAACGTGAACGGGCCCCTTGGCGTCGCTCACGCGCAGGTTGTCTGAATCGAGCGTCAAGTCGCCGGGAAGGCCGGCAATCTGCACGTCGGTATACGGCGTATGAAGACTGAGCTGCGCCCCCGCGTTTTCGATGTGCACCTCGCCGTCGATCTCTCCGTTCAGCGAAATCCGCCCTTGAACCTCGGAAAGAGTCACGTCGTTGCAATTGCCCGTGGCATTAATGTCGCCATTAATCTGATGCGCCGAAAAATCGTGCTTGTCATTGGAAAAGTGCATCGTCACCGGACCTGAAATTGAGTCCAGGTGAGTATCGCCGTGACCCGCCGTCACATCCACTCCTCCGCCCAGCCCTGAGGCCGTCACATCTCCTTTGCCCGCATTCACCGTCACCTTTGCCGTCCGCGGAACCGTAATTGTCAGGTTTACGCGGCCATGCTCGTCGCCGCTCGACTGGACCAGCACTGCTGCCCCGCTCACGGTCACGTGCGCGGCTTCACTTGAAAAAATCCTCTTCGCCTCCGCGTCGGAGTCGGCATAGGCCATCTCATGTGCCTGCACCTCGAGGCTGGACTCGTCGCTCGTTGTAATGCTCACGTCACCGCGCGGGTTGAGGATTTGAATCGATGCATCGCCGGGAATCGTCGTATTGTCGGCTGGTTGATCGTTGTCGTGCTCGGGCAGGCCCCAGAAGTTGAATAAGTCGCTCTCGCCGCCCCATCCACCCACGAACGGCCGCATATGGTGCCATCCCGCCGCGCATAGCCCCAGAAATGCGACCAGAAACAGAATCCCCACGAAGTTGCCGCTGCGGTGCACGGGTGCCGGCCGCCGCATGTCCAGCGCCCACTCTGCCAGCAGCGCCAGGCCCGCGACAATCAGCAGCAGCGGCCACCACCGCCCGTACCAGGACCAGAACGACTCGGCATCGATATGACCGGTCAGCATCAGCAGGGCGATCAGGCCCACGCAGATCAGAATCACCGGTCCTACCACCGAAGGCACGCGCGGTCCGTACGCGCCCCCGTAGTTTGCCTTCCACGCGTGGCGTTGAGCCCGCCATGCATCGCGTTGCGCGCGCCATGCGGCCCGCTGCTGCTCGCGATACATGCGCCACTGCATCTTCGGATCGTAGGGCGGCGGCGCTCCACCGCCCGCAGGCATGTTCGGAGGCATGTTGCTCATGACCGTCCTCCATGAATCTCATCCCCGAAATCCTGATGCTCGGCGGGCACGATCGCTGTGCCCGGCGATGGCTGCGCGCTTTGGCCGGTGCCCGGCGACGCCCCCTGCCACGGAAAGCCCGGCGGCGGCGGATAGCCTTCTCCCGCCAGCGCAGCCCGCTCGGCCAGCAGCAGCAGGCCCGCCAGGATCAGAAACAATGGCCAGCTCTGCCCCCAGCTCAGAATCCCGGCCTGCGCCAGGAGTGCAATCACGCCCACCAGCAGCAAAAATGCCGGCCCTCGCAAGCGCCGAATCAGAATGTAGCGATTCATTGTTGCCCCCCTTGGGAATTCCCCTGCGAACTCCCCTTCGTCTCGCTCAGGCGCCTCACAATCAACCACACTCCCAATCCGATCAACAGCACCGGCCAGGTGAATTCAAACATCCGCCCTGAGAACCAGTCGAAGTGCCCCATCAGGAACAAAACTCCCAGGGCGATGAGAACGATCGCGCCAATCGGCTCCCTCCGCCGCCAGTGCACGGGCGGAACGGGCGGATAATCCGGCGCCGCATAACCCGGCGGCACATTCGGACCCTGATAGGTCGTCTGATACGGCGTCTGCTGCGGCGGCTCATACTGCGCCTGATTGGGCGCGGCCGCCGGCGTCTCGTAGCCGCTCGGAGGACTCGCCGCAGCCCCTCCCGCGTCCATCGGTCCCGCGCCGCTCCCCGGTTGAGCGCCAGGATGCATTCCCTGGTGCATTCGTCCGCCTGAGCCGAACCAGTTGGTCACTTCGTTCAGACCCAATGGATCGGGCAATGGCTCTCCGTCGCGCCGCGCCTTCGCCGTGTGGTAGGCCTCGAATACCTGGTAGCAAACCCAGCCCGCAATGAACAGCCCAAAGATCCCGTACACATGCGCCGCGCTCACCAGCACCGCGAAGATCAGCACATGGACGAGGCCTTTGATCAGTTGGCCGTTGTACATCGCGCCTACTCCTGGAATCAGTCCCAGAAGCGCTGCCAGCGCCGGGTTCGGTCCGCCCGCGGGCGGCGGCACATACGGCTGCTGACCGCCCTGCCATGCTGTCCAGCATGGCTCGCAAAAAATCTGCCCTCCTGCCGCAGTTTTAACGCATGGCTGGCACAACGGCTTTCCGCAATTCTGGCAAAAAGCCGCCGCGCCTACGCCGCTGTGATTTGCGCAATCCATACTCTGCCCCTTTCCCGTGCTCGCCTTACGGAGCTGTCGGATCGCCCTCTCTTGTCTTCAAAGTGAAACGAAGTTTCCACAAAGTCATTCATCGTGCCCGGAGCCGGCTGCGCCACTGAATTGTCCGGCTCCTGCCAAGGGTCCACGCGCCCGCCCCCGTTGTTTTTCCCGGGATTCTGTCTGGTCTCGCCCGGTATCAGGGGATGTGGCTGCTTCTGATTCTCATTTCCCCCGGGGGTTATGTTTTCATTGCCGCTGCCTTCGCTCTGGCTCCGCAGCTGCCGAACCCTCGATTCCACCTCGTACACAAACCGCAGATGATCGTAGTACCGCACGATGGGCACCGATGCCATGTTCAACTGCCGCTCCACATACGACCGCATGGCAACCGGCCGCAGATCGGCCAGGCGAAGAGTCGAAAGCCGCACTCCGGTCAGGTTCAGCGTCACCGCAATTGAAAAGAACGCCATCGCCGCGGTCATCAGCAGCCTCGGCTGTATCGCGTAGCGCATCCGCGCAAGAAATCCGGGTTGCTGCCATACGGGCGGCACAAATGCCGGAACTGTTCTCGGCCCGGCCGTTGCCGGCATCGCCGCGCTCGCCGCCTGGCCCGGGCCCGTGTGCGCCAGAATCCTCTCCAGCAGCCCTTCCGGCACCTCCGGCTCGGGCGAAAGAAACTCTAGCCACTCGCACCCCTTGCGCGCTTCCTCATAGAGCGCCGCGCAGGCCGGGCATGCGGCTTTGTGCGCCATGAACAGCGCTTCGTCTTCGGGCTTCAACAGCCCGTCCAGAGCGTCCGCCAGAAGCGTCTCCCACGCGCCGCAGGCCGGAGAATTCGGAAATTGCATGCGCTCTGCCATGGCTACATCACCTCCCGTTGATTACGCTCAAGTAGCCTTGCAAGTTCCGCGCGGCCCCGGCTGATGCGCGACTTCACGGTTCCCTCGGGGATCGCAAGAACTTGTGCAATCTCTTTATAATCAAGATCTTGTAAATCTCTTAGGATCACGGCCTCGCGCAGCTCCACGCTCACCTTGGTCAGCGCTCCCTGCACCAGGTTGGCCAGTTCCTTCTTCGCGGCGTACTCATGCGGAGATGGCCCCGCCGCGACCAGCCGGTCGGCTGGCTTCAGCTCTTCGGTCTGGTCCCATCCTTCGTCCAGCGAGCTCGTCGCCCGCTGATTACGCGTCCGCCTGAAGTTATCCACCAGCAGGTTTCGCGTCATGGTCGTGATCCAAACCGGCAAGCTGCCCCGAGCAGCGTCAAAGCTGCCCAGGTTCGAATAGATCTTCAGGAAAACATCCTGCGTCAGGTCCTCGGCATCGGCCGCATTTCCCGTAAACCGGTAGCACAGCCCATACACCCGCTTCTGGTGCGCTCTGACCATCTCGGCCCATGCGCCCGAATCTCCATCCATGCAGCGGTGCACGATTTGGGACCAGTCCTGCTCCAGCGGCCTCACCTCCGCGCGCGCTGCGGATTGCGCGCGTCCGCGACCATCATCTCCAAAGGCCCGCCGGACCGCAGGCGCCGCCGTCACAGTCGATTTCACCGCGGCGGCTCCGGCAGAGAATTGCTGAACCTGTGGCCGTTTCCTCGCCGCTTCCCGGGTCCCGGAGCGGGCGAATCGAGCATCCCAGACGGCCCCGCTCCAGCTTAATGTACCCACGCACTCCATGATCCGTTCATACGGAATTCACGGTCGCTTGGTTCCTTTCCGGAATTCGCCAACTGGGGCTCAGGGTGCGAACCGCACAGGCAGACTCTGGCCAGTCCTCATTGACCCTTCGCAAATCCTTCGTGAGCCTTTGGCACAGCCTCCTTGCGCCGAAACGGGACGGGCAGGCGGCCTTCACGCTGCTCGAGACGCCCGCAGCGGAAGCGAGGCTTCAGCCTCGGACAACCACCGGGTCGCACAATTGTTTGCGATCTCCCTCGGCTCACCCCGTACACTGGGCAACATCGGAGGTCGAGTCGTGGAAGATTGGAAGTTTGTCGAAAAGGACCCCTCGGAAGCCCTGGCCAGATTGCACTTCTTCTCCATAAAGAAAAAGCACGCCACGGGCGAGGTGGAAGCGCGCATCACCGTTAAGGAATTTGCCTCGGCAAAGACTTCAGACATGAAGTTCTTTGCCGTGGCCGATCTCGAGCTGAACCAGAAAACCGCGCGGTTCCAGCCCTGCGGCTGGCACGAGACGCTGATGGGCGCGCTCACCGAGTGCCTGAGGAATTTGCGCAAGTTCGAGTACGAGGGCCCCGAAGTCGCCGCCGCCCCAGCCTGCGATCCGCCGCAATCCGCCGGCGCCGTCTGATTCCGGAGCGCGGTCTATTCGGGCGAATACCCCTGCCCGAACTCCGGGTCCACCGGGTTCTCGAACATCGAGGCATCGCGCGTTACGATCGTCAGGCCCGACGGCGTAACGAAATATCGCCGCTTGTCTTCCACCGGGTCGTAGCCGATCACCGTGCCTTCCGGAATATGCACGTCGCGATCGATGATCGCTTTCCGGATCCTGCAGTGCCGCCCGATATTCACGTGCGAGAAGATGATGCTCGCGTCCACGTCCGAGTACGAATTCACGCGCACGTCCTGCGACAGCACCGAGTTGTAGACCGACGCGCCGGAGATGATCACGCCCGCCGTAATGATGGAGTTGACCGCCATGCCCGACCGCCCCGGCTCCCCGAAGACAAACTTCGCCGGCGGATACTGCCGTTGCCGCGTGCGGATCGGCCAGCTCTTGTCGTACAGGTTGAAGACCGGCGACACGGAGCACAAATCCATATTGGCTTCGTAATAGGCGTCCAGCGTCCCTACGTCGCGCCAGTAGAGCGCCTCTTTCTTGTTCTCGTCCACAAAACTGTAGGCCATCATTTTCTTCTGGCCCAGCAGCTTGGGCAGAATGTCGTGCCCGAAATCGTGCTTCGATCCCGCGTCATCCGCGTCCGCGATCAGCGCCTTCAGCAGCGTTTCGGTATTGAAGATATAAATCCCCATCGACGCGTCCACGGCATTGGGATTGAACGGCGAGCGGTAGTTGGTCGACGCCGGCTTTTCCTGGAAGCCGAGTATCTCGCCCATCCGTCCCACTTCCACCACGCCGAACCGCGAAACCTCGTCGGGCGAAATGGGCAGGGTCGCCAGGGTTATCTCCGCGCCCGTCTCCTTGTGGTGCGCGAGCATGCGGCTGTAGTCCATCTTGTAGATGTGGTCGCCTCCCAGGACGATCACGTGTTGCGACTGCTCGCTGCCGATCGAGTAGATATTCTGGTATACGGCATCCGCCGTCCCCATATACCAGTTCGCCCCCGTTCTCTGCATGGGCGGCATCAGCTCGAAAAATTCGCCCAGCTCCTGCGCCACAATTCCCGTCCAGCCCTCGCGGATATGCCGGTTCAGGCTCAGCGCCTTGTAC
The DNA here is from genome assembly GCA_030040935.1 of Acidobacteriaceae bacterium. Taxonomy (GTDB): domain Bacteria; phylum Acidobacteriota; class Terriglobia; order Terriglobales; family Acidobacteriaceae; genus Telmatobacter. The sequence continues at coordinate 7,180 of JASHSG010000018.1, forward strand.
TGTGTCAGGATGTAGACCCGCCGCAGTCCCGAGTTGATGCAGTTCGAAAGCGTGATGTCGATAATGCGATAGTGTCCGCCGAACGGAACTGCCGGCTTAGCCCGGTCCCGCGTCAGCGGAAACAGCCGTTCTCCCGCTCCGCCCGCTAGCAACACGCCCAATGTGTCTTTCATATCCATAGACAACCTGCTTCAATTCACCGCTGGCACGCGCTTTTTTCTCCGGCAGGTCAGCGCCGCAATCTGAAGCAACACTCATTCAGGCGGTATTCACCCTTATCCGCCGCTGAACGCAGGAGAATACCACACACCCATGTATTCTGCCGCCCAGCTATCCCTTGATGATGCCGTGAGCCGAACAGTTGGCCCCCTCGGGTCCCGTACATCTTGGGGTGCCCCATTCTAAAACTCTCCGTCGACGGGGAGTTTCAGGGTGGAAGGCATTGCCGACCGTCCCGCACAAACGAGCTACTGGCTAATGGCTAAGAGCTAATGGCTGCTTTTCTACCAGCCGGACTTCCAGTTGATCTTCTTGTTCGATGAACGCTTGATGGAAGTGAATTTGTATTCCAGCCCTACGCTGATGGCAAAGTTCACATCGTACTGCGCGTAACGCAAAGATGAATTCGGCTCGTCGCTGAAAGTGTAATGGGTCATCACCGCGTCCGGCGTGATGCGGAACACCCAATGCTCGTTCCGGTTCAGATCGAAATGCCCGCCGATAATCCCCGCCGGAGCAATCTGGTTGTAGTAAAAGCCCACCACCTCGGGTGCTTCTCCGCGCAAGTCCTTCTGGAAGTTCCCATACACCCCGCCGAACATCGCGTGCGCAATGAGCGCCCCGTGCTTGTTATGCGGTCCCAGCCACTCCGCTCCGCCGACAAAAAAGTACTGTTTCACCACCGGGCCCCTGATCACAACCAGGCTGCCGTCGCTGGCCAGTTCGACATTGGGCGCTGCCCCGCTGGTCCCGATGTACCCCCGTCCCGTTGCTTCGATCCCCCAGTTCCTCCTCAGCCAGTACGAGCCTTCCATGTCGAGGCCCCCGAGGTTCGATCCCTCGAGCAGATTTGGTCCCGCCTTCATGTGGTCGTACGCGAAACCCAATGACATGTCGTAGCGATTGTCGTAGCGCACCCTGGCCAGCGGATCCGCTACCTGATAGACGCCGTACTGCGTTGCAGGCCCCTGGTTCTGCTCTCCGGTCGGCTGCTGCGACGAAGATGAAGAGCCCTGCGTGCCTGAGTCCTGCGCCCCGGCGCGCGCTCCAGCGCACGCACACATCGTTAAAACCACTGCAATGGTTGCAGATAACTTGACTTGGAGATGCATCACCAACCAGCTTACAGGAGCCCCCCGACGCCGGACAACGCAGCCTGACTGCATTCTCCCTTAGACGCCGCTCCCCTCAGCCCGTCTCGCAACGCAAGGAGCAGTAGCCTTCAGGTCGCCGAATCGAACTTCGATTTGAAGGGCACAGGCTTTAGCTAAAGAGCACAGGCTTTAGTTGAAGGTTACGGGCTTTAGCCCGTACATTAGCTATCCAAATTGGATGGGGGCTTTAGCCCCCGAGAGAATTGTTTTTGAAGCGCGCCGCCCTCGAGCCGCCGACCACCGATCACCGTACCTCGCAACTATCCACCCACCGCGCCCACACCAAATACCGCACCGTCTTCACAATTTCGACCGCCGTCATCGCCCCCTCCGTCCACGGTCCCTGCGGCTCCAGCGCCGGCGCCGCATGGGTGCGCCACTCGAGCGGCAGCCGGCTCAAAATCAGCCCCGCCCGCGGCAGATGGCTCGCCGTCGAAATCACCTCCGCCGACTCCCATCCGTGCGCGCGCATGATCCTCAACGAGTCGCATGTATTCTCCATCGTGTCCCGCGCCTTGGGCTCTTCAACAATTGCCCCCGCGGGAATCCCCTGCGCTTCAGCCACGCGCGCCATCACCTCGGCTTCGACAAAGCGGTTGTGCGCTGCGCCGCCCGTCACGATCATCCGCGGCGCCACGCCGCGCTCGTATTCATTCACCGCTTCTGTCACGCGCTCGAGCTCCGCCGGCGTCGGGTTCCCGTCCGCGTCGGCCGGGCTCCCCAGCACCATCAGCACGTCAAATTGCTCCCGTGTCGTGTTCTCTTTAGGCGCCAGCGCCCGCGCAATTGCCGCCCACGCAATGAGCGCCGCCACGACCGACGCGCACGCAAGGACGCTGCGGCCCCTCCACCCCAGCCGCCGCGTGCTCGATCCTCGCGGTGCGCGGCGCCGTATTCTTACCGTCAGAGCGGGCCTGTTTCCACCGCGCCCGCCGCGTCTTTCCGTTCCCGTACCCTTCCGGTTCCTTGCCGCGCTCAAGAGAGAATCATCCTCAGGCTTCACTTTAGAGCATCTTCCGAATCCAGGTGAAAAGGCCGCTTCGGTGCGTGCTTTCATCCCATGGCAATTTTGAAGACGCTCTGCCGCACCGGGAGTTCTCGGCGCGCGGGCCGTGCGCCGCGCACCCCAAAATGCATGGGCAGACAAACTTCGATTTCAATTTGGGCGAGGGGATTGATTGATGGCGGCAAAGAAGAAATCTTGATGCAGGAAACCTGGCGTTGGCGCCGGCCGCTTGCGCGCGCGAACCGCGAAGTGCATTTACAGCTTCGCCGCCTCGCCCCATTCGCCGAAAACGATCTCGCTCAGAGGCTTCCGTGTCCGCGGCGTCGTCTCGCGCTCAATGAGCGATTCGTTGCCGAGCTCGGCCGGCTCACCGCGGTAGCCCAGCGCAATCACGGCTCCCAGCGCGTATTCGGCCGGAATCCCAAGCGCCTTCCGCGCCGCTTCCTGGTCGAACCCGCCCATCTGGTGTGTCGTCAGCCCCAGCGCCGCGGCTTCCAGTGTCAGGTTCGCAGCCGCTGCGCCCAGGTCGTAAAGCGCGAACCGGTTTTCCGCGCCGTTCCTGCTGAATCGTGTCGCCGCCGTTCCCAGAATCAGCGCCGCCGCGCGTCCTGCCCACTCCCGGTTGAACCCGCCGAGCGACTCCAGAAGCTTCCTGAAAGTCTCTGACCCGCGCAGCCCGACGACAAACCGCCACGGCTGCTCGTTGCCCGAAGATGCCGCCCATCGCGCCGCCTCGAACACCTTCTCGAGTACCTCGGCGCTGACCTCGCGCCCGTCAAACGACCGCGCGCTCCATCGTTCGTGGATCGCAGGCAATACGCCTTCCACGGCCGGCGCCTTTTTCAACACATCCGCTTCTTTTGCCGTCAAAAACGTCTGCGCTGCCATTTGCTCATCTCCTTGAAGAATCGGCTCCAATTCCGCTCTTCGTTGCTGCCTTTTGATTCATCGATCTGCGGCAAAGATGCGCGCCTCGGCTAAATTGTTGTTGCAACAACTATTTGCCGGGAGCTTGGCAAATCTCTCTGATCCGCGGCGGGAAACTGGAACCCGGCCACGCGATAATCGGCGATCGCATTGGAGATCCTGAAAGGAGGATGCCCGAAATTCCGGCCCGCCGCCGCATATCGCGGGCAAGCCTGAACCGTGAGCTACGAACGGTGAACGAACCTACGCTGGCCTTCGTTCCCTCGATCTTTTGTTCCCTTGGTCCCTGCTCTACGGATACATCCGGTTCAGCATCCTTGGGAACGGAATCGTCTCCCGCACGTGATCGAGCGCGCACACCCACGCCACCAGCCGCTCAATCCCCATGCCGAACCCCGCGTGAGGCACGCTGCCATAGCGCCGCAGGTCGAGATACCATTCGAACGCCTCGCGCGGCAATTTGTGCTCGTCGATCCGCGAGCTCAGCAGCTCGTAGCTCGATACGCGCTGCGACCCGCCGATGATCTCGCCGTAGCCCTCCGGCGCCAGCACGTCCACGCACAACGCGTAGCGCGGATCCTTGGGATCGGGCTCCATGTAAAACGCCTTCACATTCGCGGGGTAGCGGTGCACCATCACCGGCCGGTCAAACTGCGAGCTAAGCCACGTCTCGTCCGGCGACCCGAAATCGTTTCCGTACTCGAACGGCGCTTCCAGCTTCCCATCCCTGTGCGCCTGGTTCAGCATCTCCGCCGCTTCGTCGTAGCGCAACTTCGGAAACGGCGCCTTGATCGCTTCGAGCTTCGCCTGGTCGCGCCCAATCACCCGCAACTCCGGCGCGCGATTCTTCAAAACACTCTGCGCAATGTGCGCGATAAAGTTCTCCGCGAGTTCCATCAAGCCTTCCAGGTCCATGTAGGCCACCTCAGGCTCGATCATCCAGAACTCGGTCAGGTGCCGCCGCGTCTTCGACTTCTCCGCGCGGAACGTCGGACCGAAGCTGTAGACCTTCCCCAGCGCCAGCGCCGTCGACTCGATATAGAGTTGCCCGCTCTGCGTCAAAAACGCCGGATCGCCGAAGTAGTCCACCGGAAACAAGGTCGACGTGCCCTCGCACGCCGCCGGCGTCAGAATCGGCGGATCGGTGCGGATGAATCCGTTCATGTCGAAGTACTCGGCCGCCGCGCGCATAATCTCGGCTCTGATTCGCAAAATCGCCGACTGCCGCGGGCTCCTCACCCACAAATGCCGCCGCTCCTGCAAAAAGTCGACTCCATGTTCCTTGAGCGTGATCGGGTAGGGATCCGTCTCAGGCACTCTCTGCACCACCTCCACGTTCTCTACGTCCAGCTCATACCCGCCCGGCGCTCTCTGGTCCGCGCGCACCTTTCCCGTCACAATCACCGACGATTCCTGCGTCAGCCCCTTCAGCCGTTCAAAAACCTCCGGGCTCACGCTCTTCACGTGCGCCACGCCCTGGAT
>JASHSG010000196.1 GCA_030040935.1 Acidobacteriaceae bacterium
CGGCAGAGTGCGGTTGAAGGTTTTTCTCGATTCGGTCGAGTCAGGATCGAGGCAGAAATATCCGACGCGCTCGAACTGATAGCGATCTTCGACCTTGGCCGCGGCGAGTGAGGGTTCGAGCTTCGCGTCCGAGATCACTTCGAGCGAGTTCGGATTGAGATTGTCTAAGAGATCGCCACCCTCGGGAAAATCGTAGGGATCGGCCTTCGAGAAAAGCTTGTCATAGAGGCGGACTTCTGCCGAGATGGCGTGGGCGGCCGAGACCCAGTGCATGGTGGACTTGACCTTTCGGCCGTCGGGAGAATTTCCGCCGCGGCTGGCTGGATCATATGTGCAACGAACCTCAACAACATTGCCCCGCTCGTCCTTCACCACACTCCTGGCCGTGACGAAATAGGCGTTGCGCAAGCGAACTTCCTTGCCTGGCGAGAGGCGATAGTACTTGGGCGGGGGAACTTCGCGAAAGTCGTCCTGCTCGATGTAAAGCTCGCGGCTGAAAGGCACCTGGCGCGTGCCGGCCGAGGGATCTTCAGGATTGTTGGCGACGTCGACGAACTCGACTTTGCCGGCCGGATAATTGTCGATGACAACTTTGAGCGGATGCAGCACGGCCATGGCGCGGGTGGCTCGGCGGTTCAGGTCATCGCGCTGGAAGTGCTCGAGCATTTCGATATCGACAATTCCGTTGCTGCGGGAGACGCCGGCGGTATTAACGAAGGCGCGAATGGCCTCGGGGGTAAAGCCGCGGCGGCGGAGTCCGGAAAGCGTCGGCATGCGCGGATCGTCCCAACCCTTCACATGCCCCTCCTGCACCAGCTCGAGGAGTTTGCGCTTTGAAAGCAGCGTGTAAGTCAGGTTGAGGCGGTCGAATTCAATTTGTTGCGAAGGGAAGATGCCGAGCTGCTCGATGAACCAGCGATAAAGCGGCTGGTGGTCGGCGAATTCGAGCGTGCACATGGAATGCGTGACGTGCTCAATCGAGTCCGACTGGCCGTGCGCGAAGTCGTACATGGGATAGATGCACCATTCGTCGCCGGTGCGATGATGCGTAGCGTGGAGGATGCGATACATGACCGGGTCACGCATGTTCAGGTTCGGCGAAGCCATGTCGATTTTGGCGCGAAGCACGCGGCTCCCGTCGGGAAATTCGCCTGATTTCATGCGCCGAAGGAGTTCGAGGTTTTCTTCGGCCGAGCGATTACGATAGGGCGAGTCGTTTCCTGGCTCGGTCAGCGTGCCGCGGTACTGGCGAATCTGATCGGCAGAAAGGTCATCAACGTAGGCCTTACCGGCCTTGACCAATTGCAAAGCCCACTCATAAAGCTGCCCGAAATAGTCTGATGCGTAGCAAAGGCGATCCCACTCGAAGCCGAGCCAGCGCACGTCGGATTTGATCGATTCGACGTACTCCGTTTCTTCTTTTTCGGGGTTGGTGTCGTCGAAGCGGAGATTGGTCTTGCCCCCGAACTCGTCGGCCAGTCCAAAGTCAAGAAAAATCGCCTTGGCGTGGCCGATGTGGAGGTAGCCGTTTGGCTCGGGTGGAAAGCGCGTCTGGACGATGGCGTCGCCATACTTTTTTGTGCGGACGTCCTCGGCGATGATGTCGCGAAGGAAGTTGGAGGGAGTGCGAGGCTCTGCGCTGGTTTCGGTGCTTTCCGGATTTCCGTTGGTCATGGCGATCACTTCTTATTGTTCCACGGTCGGGCCAGCGACAACGCTGATTCAAAATCAGCATTGCCAGTCTTCCTAAAAGGCCGTGAAACATCTCTTCTGAAACGTTGGGCACGGGCTTCTAGCGTACATGTAACAAATAGTCGACGAATCCGTATTCGCTAAGAGCGCTAACTCCGCAGGCGACCAATGCGCCAACGGTAAAAGCCGTCGCGAGAGCTTGCCTGCTGTTTTGTTTTTGCCGCCAGAACAGATCGAGAGCCCCGACGATGATCAGAGCGCAGGATTCGGCAACTGAAAGGAAGAAAATGCTGACCAGACGGGCGCTGATTTTAGAAGCGAAATAACCGGGGCTCGCAGTGCCGTACTGCGAAACCAATTCCTGCTGCCGGTGGTTATCGACAATCATCATGACCAAATCGACAGTGCCGTATTGGAGATACACGATCAAAAAGAGAACGATAAGGACTAAAACTGTCGCAACCAGCGCGGGAACCGCCACATACGCGTGAATCACCGGAACGCCTGTATCTCGGGAATATTGAAGGAATCCCGCAATCAGGAAAACGACAGCAATGCACACCGCGGAATCGAGAAATCCCCAGACCAGTGGCCGCTGCGCGCGAAGCATCCCCGACAGAATAGATCTCAAGCCGGCCGCGCGGCCTGAAGCAATCGCGTCGAATGTCCTGAGGAGTACAAACGCGCTTTGCCCGAGGAGGATTGCGATTGAGCTAAGTCCGAGAGGAATCGCGGCGACTATAGCCGGTTGAGAGAATGGCTCGCGCCGGAACACATAAAAAGAAGCAAAAACCAGGGCAACGACTGGGGAGATCGCAAGCGCCAAAACCGTGAACGGCAACTCGATGGGCATCTTCGAACTCCCGGCCAAATCAATTTCGCTTCGCGGAGAAGTTTACGCCACATTAGCCAGGGCCCGGCGGATGCGCTCGAGGCAAACATCGCGGCCGAGGACGACCAGGGTTTCAAAGAGCGGCGGCGCGTTTTTGCGGCCGCAAACGGCCACGCGAATGGGCTGAAAGGCCTGCCCAGCTTTCAATCCAAGCTCGGTTGCGGCGCCGCGCAGAGCCTGATCGAGCGAATCGTGATCGAAGTTAGTTGCGGCAAGAACCTCGAGTGCGGTTTCGAGAACGCGGCGGGCCATGGCCGCGTCGCCTTTTTGCGGGATGAGCTCGGCCGGATCGTAGGGCGGCAGCTGATCGAGAAAAAAGAAATCGGCGGCCGCGACGGCATCGCGCAACAGCTTGATGCGCTCGCGGATGAGTGGCGCCACGGCCTCGATTTTTTCTGGTTTTGGATTGAATCCTGCCGCGAGAAAGAACGGCTCGAGGTCGCGGCTCAGCTCGTCGAGCGGCAGCGCGCGGATGTGTTCGGCGTTGAGCCAAACAGCTTTGGGATCGAACAAGCCGTGCTCTGGCGGCCTGTTGACAGCCTCCCGAAGATCAATGACCTCGCCGGTGTGAGCGGGCGTGGGTTTCTCTGCATCTGGATCCATTTCGCTCATCACACGGACAATTTCAGCTTCCTCAATAGCTCGTCGGCCAAGTTCGAAGATTTTGAGTCGCTGTTCCGGGGAAGGTACGAAGGCCTCATAATCCTTCATGCTTAAAGGAATATTGACTATTGCGTTCGCGCGATTGACGCCGTCGAGCGTGAACAGCTCGCGGATCTCCTCCAGGGACATGAATTCGCGATCGTTCTTGGGCGACCAGCCGAGCAGGCACAGGAAGTTCACAAACGCCTGCGGCAGAAAGCCAGCGTCGCGGTAGGTGGTCACGCTTACGACGGGGCCGTGCTTGCGCTTGGAGAGCTTTGCGCCGTCGGGCGCGACGAGCAGAGGAACGTGAGCGAAGTTCGGAGCGGGCGCGTCGAGCGCTTCAAAGATCAGCAGGTGCTTGAAGGTGTTGGTCAGGTGATCCTGGCCGCGAATGATGTGCGAGATGCGGAGATCGGCATCGTCGACGCAGGATGCAAGGTGATACGTCGGCATCCCGTCTGAACGCAGGAGAGCAAAATCCTCGACCTCGTCGGCCGGCTTGGTCTGCGGGCCATAGACGCCGTCCACAAAATGCAAAACGCGGCCCTCGCCGCGCGGCACGCGATAGCGCAGCGCAAACGGCTCTCCGGCAGCGGCGCGCCGGTCGCTTTCTTCGCCTGACATTTCGCGCATCCCGGGATTAAAGAGCCACGCGCCCTGCGCGCCTGACGACTGGTTGTCGTCTGCCGTGTGTGCGGGGGTGAAGTCGCGATAGGCTAGCCCCTTGGTAAAGATTGCCTCCGCCGACCTGCGGTGAAGATCGATGCGCTCCGATTGCCTGTACTCCTCGTCCCAGTCGAGGCCCAGCCAGCGCAGCCCCTCGAAGATCGACTGCACGCTGGCGTCGGTGTTGCGCTCGACGTCGGTGTCGTCGAGGCGCAGCACCATGGTCCCGTGGCTGTGGCGGGCATAGAGCCAGTTGAAGATAAAAGTCCGGGCACTGCCTACATGCAGGAAGCCGGTGGGCGAAGGCGCAAAGCGAACGCGCGGGGCGGCGCCGGAAGAGCTGGGATCAGGCATCGTGGCGTTTTGTTTCCACTCACGATGCTAAAACATCTCCCTGCACCCCACCTTGCTCGCGGCCAGACAGCACAATCAGGACTTGAGAGGCAGTGGCCCGGAAGAGGTCTTCCATGGCGCGAAGGCCAGGAAGTAGACCAGGACGAGCGTGCCAATGCAAAAGGGAATCAGATTCAGCAGCGAGAGCGCCGGCGAGAATCCGGCCTTTCTGCAAATGAACCAGAAAGGGATCACGCCCAGAACGATCGCCGGAAAGGCGAACACTAACGAGATCACGAGCAGGTGCCAAGGTGCCAGCAGTTCGCCCATCATCCGCTCCTACAATGCGAAGAATCGCGCCCCGATTCTAGCATCAGCGCAAGTGGGAGCAATGGCAAAACGAGACCGTGCCCTGGCTGCCTTCTGCAGCGCGGCCGGCTTGCAATCTTCCGGCCGTCTAAGCCTGCATCTCAAGCCCGCGGCGGCAGCGGCGGCTGCGGATAGGGCGGCACATAGCCCGGCTGTGGAATGGGCACTACCTTCCACTGCGCAAAAGCCAGCACGTAGATCAAAATCAGATTGCCAAGTGGGACGATGTTCAGCAGCGAAAGCCAGGGCGAGAAGCCGGCCTTCTTGCAGATGAACCAGAAGGGTACGATGAGGATGGCCAGGCCAATCAAAATGATCAGCGGCAGGATCGCCATCATGGCCATGACCATGTGCTGAATCGCAGCCGGGTCGGGTCCTGACGAGGAGTCCTGAAGGAAAAGCGCGAGGTTGTGCATAGGTGCTCTCCAATGTGGAATCGGTTTCGCAGCCAAGGTACAGCGAAACCGGTCA
>JASHSG010000197.1 GCA_030040935.1 Acidobacteriaceae bacterium
CATTCAGGTAATAGGGGTTCTCGGCAGCCATCAAGCCCGTCGTGCCCGATCTTTCCAGCAGCCTGCGCAAGAAGGTGATCCGCGCTGCGCTGGCGCCGCGCAGCTCGCCCGCATCGGACCAGACCGGGCTTTCATCCGTTGAGATGTATGTCTCGCCATGCGTCGCGTACGCTCCGAAGATGACGGCTCGCCAGAAGCGGTACGTGATTTCCTCAGGGGAAAGGTTTCCCCACCGCCGTGCGATGTTGCCCTCGTATTGAATCTCGTCGTAGACGATGGGCTTGTTCCAGGCCGACAATCTTTCCGGCGACTTCTCGAAGTCATAGGCCTGCAGGCTGGCATGTGTGCACCACGGTTTCGAGTAGTCGTACATCACTTTGCTGTGATGAATGGAACGCAGCCGGCCGTACGGATCGCTTTCCTGCACAATGCGGAAGAAACGATCCCAGTCGGTCATCGATTTCGAACGCACCAGGTCGTATTCGTTGGCGATTGACCACCACACATTGCGAAAAGCGGAAAGCCGAGCAATTGCGTAGCGAAGATAACGGTCATCCGCTTCCTGACCCATGGCTTTGAATCCCCAGGCGTCGTAGGGATGAAAAAGAATCACATCAGCCTCGATGCCCGCGGCGGTCAGTTCGCGAATTCGCCCCTCGAAATGCTGAAAATAAGCCGGATTCAGCCGGGTCAGATCGAACTCTTTTTGACTCGTTCCGCCATCTTCGAGGCTCTCGGTACCGTGGGAGGCGGCGCCGATTGTCTCGAACGGCATGGCCACAGGCTGCAATGCTCCCAGCGGCTTAGGCAGAAGACACATTCGGACCTTGTTGAAACCGGCATCTTTCAGGTTCCTTAGCGTTGCATCGCCAAAGGGTGAACCGATAAATCCGTACGAATAGCAGGTCGTCCCGAATGGAAAGTAAGGCGTTCCGTCGGCATATTGAAAGTGAAACTGGTGAGCCGTGCCGACCGGCCCTCGATTGCCTTGGCCGGGTGAGACGCAGTCAAAGGCGCCTCTTAACCCGGCAAGCTCCTTTGCGTTGCTCGTCGTTTCGAAGCTCCAGCGTCCGACCGAATCGGGCGAGAAGCGAACTCTATATGCCCCGCCGCCATCGTAGAAACCGGCTACATCCACGGTCCTGTGGCCCAGCGTGAAGCGCGCGCCGAACTGCAAATCGACAAATGGATTGCCAACCGCAGGTCCGTGCGCCTCCGTTTCGAAGATGCCCCACTGTTCTACCTCTGCTGCGCCGCCCTCGGCACGCCCAGCTGCAATTGCAGCTCCCGCGATGGGCGAGGTCAATCCTGACACCAGCGCTCCAGCCCCGAGTTTCACCAGTTCCCTTCGATCCATCGTCACCTTTTTCTAAGCCAACGTCCCCGATCCGTCCTGCCCGCTACTCCACGGGACAATTCATACAACTACCCGAACTTCCAGGAGTATCTTCCCGGCGCAGATCCCGACCAGGAACCTCGACTTTTCTCTGTTGAAGAACTTTAGCATTGGCGGCCGAAGCGTGATTCAGCCTCGATTTGACGCCTTCACTGCGTTCAGCCGGCCACAGTCTAATTCCCCAAACCTGTGACCAACGTCGTCGTTCGAATTGGTCACCTTGCGGCTGAACACAAATGGTCAGCTCCAAGCCGGTGCAGACATTCCGTTCTGGGGCAAACACATGTCGAATCGGTGCCGGGGGGCGCACTTGCGCCCCAGCAGTTTCCTGCTCAGATTGAGCTTGTCACAGTCCGCCGCAGGGCTTGCAGCGGCATCCAGATCCGGATTGGCGCTGTCAGAAGCGGTAGACCACACCAATCGTGGCGCGCGGATTCCATGTTCTGTGCGTAGAATTGGCGAGCTCCGGCGTGTTGTTGTCGAGTGAAAACGAGCCCGCAAGACGATCGCCATCGATGCGGATGGCTACGCGGTTCGCCAGCCAGTACGTAATGCCGCCACCAAATCCACCGGCAAACGAGATCGAAGGCGTGATGCCTTCGCCACCCGTATGCTCCCCGCCCAACTCCCCAAAAAACTCACCGCGAAGCTTCTCGGTAATACTGGCGTGGACCTCAGGACCGACCAGGAAGCTGTAGACGGAAGGGTCGCCCGGATTACTCGGGAGCCGGCTGCTAATCGGATTGCGATAGTAGTCGACCGAGCCCATCAATCCGAAGTACTTTCCCCAATCTCGCATGACCGTCAGCTTTCCGCCATACAATCCGTAACGCGAAAGGTTTACCTGGTTCAAGCTTGTATAAGCAAACCCAGCATAGCCTTCGTACCTGAGGCTCGGAGCCTGCTGGGAAGCTGGCGCGGCCTCCGGATTCACCTGGCCGATGGCTCTAAGGGGAACGAGCAAGGCCGGAGCCAAAGCCAAAGGCAAGAACAAGAACGTCCTCTTCAACTTGAAATTCTCCTCAATCGGTAAGTGCGCAAGCCAAGTCTCGCGCTTCCGGATTTCGGCGCCGGAGCGTGCATCCTGACTGATTTCAGGAACCTTTCTAGAGTATCCTCTTCCCCCGCCTTTCACGAAGCCCAGCAGCGACGGAAGCGCTCGAATCTTGGACTGAAATTGGCGCGAAATGGCGCGTCAGAGTGGCGGTAGATCATTCGGTTTCCAAATACCAGGGAATGTTAATCACCACGATGCGGCGGTTGCCGCGCATCAGCAGGATCACTTTCAGCAGGTCCGAGCGCCGATTGTGCAAGGCCCCTTCCCACCAGTGGCGCACCACCAGCTCAGGCACCAGCACGCACACCTTGCAGTTTTCGCGCTCGCGCTCCACGTTCAGCACATACTCCACGATAGGGTAAAGAACATAGCGGTAGGGCGACTTAAGCGTCACCAGCTTAGGGACGCAGCGACCAGCCGCTTTCAGCGGCGCCACGATGTCCTTGTCCCACGCCTGGCAAAAGGGATCGGGATCGTCGCTCGTCTGCACATGCACGCAATGAATGTCGCAGGACATCGAGAGGGCAAATGACAGCGCTTTCTCGCTGATGCGGCTCCAACGGTCCACGGGCACTACCACAATGGGCTCGATCACTTCGGCGGGAATAAAGGGCCGATCGAGATCGATCTCGCGGTTCACGCGCACGTAGTGGCGATGGACCACACGCATGAAGAGGATCATCATCACAACCAGCAGCGCAGTGATCCACGCGCCTTCAACGAATTTGGCCACCAGAACCACGAGCGTCGTGATGCCCGTCGCCGCGGCGCCCACTCCGTTCACCAGCATGCGCCCGGTTGCCCCTTGCCGTTTCCAGTGCATGACCATGCCGGCCTGAGAAAGCGTGAAGGCCATGAACGCCCCGATGGCGAACAGCGGAATCAGGCGGTCAGTAACGCCGCCAAAAATGATCAAAAGCAAGGCCGTCAGCGCTACAAGGACGTAGATACCCCACGAATAGAGCAGGCGCCGCCCGCGAATGAGGAAAACGTGGGGCATGTAATTGTCGATCGCGATGGCTCGGGTGAGCCGCGGAAAATCGGCGAACGCCGTATTCGCGCTTAGCGCCAAGACGAGCAGCACGGACGCGATTGTGAGGTAATAAAACCATCCGTGCCCCATCACTGCGCGTGTCAGCATGGAGAGAACGCTCTCGTATCCCGGCTTGCCGGGATCGGTGGCCGCAATCTTATAGGCCCGGCAAAGCAGGGCAATGCCGGCCAGCAGGATCGCGAGCAGCGCGATGATGATGGTCAGCGTAGTTTTCGCATTCTTCCGGGTGGGCTCGCGAAACGCCATCACGCCGTTGCTCACAGCTTCTACACCCGTCATGGCCGTGCAACCTGAAGAAAAGACCTTCAGGATCAACCACCAGCTGACCATCTCGCTTGCCGCAGGAATCTTGGGCAGCGGCGTTACCGGCACAGGATGCCCAGCCGCCTGCACGACATGCCACCCGCCTGCTGCAACCACGATGAGAAGCGTCATCGTAAATAGATAGGTTGGAATCATAAACACCACGCCGGTGTCATGCACTCCGCGCATGTTTACGATGGTCAGGACCGCCAGGACAAGCAGACAAAGCTCGAGCGTGTGCGGCTGCAAGCTGGGCACGGCAGAGATGAGCGCGCCCACCCCCGCCGAGATTCCCACCGACGCGGTGAGCACGTAGTCGATCATCAGTGCCGCCGCCGCCAGAAGCCCCGCTCCCTCGCCCAGGTTCTGGCTGGCGACGGTGTAGGAGCCGCCGCCGCGAGGATAGGCCTCGATCGTCTGACGGTAGCTGAAGAACACTATCGCGAGCAGAATCACGATAGCCAGGCTTACCGGCACGATGTACTTCACGCCCATCAGGCCGAGCGGAATCAGCAGGGTCAGCGCCGCCTCCGGGCCATACGCCGCCGAGCTCAGCGCATCGAGGCCAAAGACGGGAATCCCGGCCAGCGGTCCAATGCACTCGGCGCGCTCCGCAGTGGTAGGCAGCGGCCGCCCAAACAGCAAATTCAAAACGCGTGTGTATGCACCCATAGGGAATGAACCGGCGATTGCGGGACAAGTGCGGGGAATGTCGCCGATGCCAGTGTCTCATGGCGCGCCGGACAAAATCCCCATGGAACCGAACCAGTCCGGCATTCGCTTTAGCGAGCTTACGTTCCTGTTGCGGCCGGCAGCGTGAATAGAAACCTGCTGCCCCTGCCCACTTCGCTTTCCGCCCAAATGCGGCCGCCGTGCTGCTCCACGATGCTGCGGCACAGCGCCAATCCCAGACCCGTCCCGCCCAGCGCGCGCGAGTCCGAAGCGTCGCCCTGCTCGAATCGCTCGAAGATGCGCTCCAGCTTATCTGGAGCGATACCGCGTCCCTGATCTTCAACCATGAAACACACCGCGCCCGCCTCTGAAGCCGCGGCATTCGGCGCAACTCCATCCACATCCCATGCCGCCAGCCGGACTGTGGTGCCGGCCGGGGAAAACTTGATCGCATTGCCAACCAGTTCATTCAGCACCTGCAACACCCGCTCCTCATCCGCGAAGACCGGTGCGGCATTTACCTCGAAGTGAAACTCGATGCGCGCCTGGGTTGCCGCGTTGTGCGCGACATCTGCAGCGCGCCGCAGGAGCGTCATGGGATCCACTGCCTCGCGATTCAGGTGCAGCCTTCCCTTTTCTCCACGGTCGAAGTCGAGAATGTCGTTCACCAGCCGCACCAGCCGGTCGCAGTTTCCGATCGCCATTTCGATCAGCTGGCGCTGTTTTTCAGGCCGCTTGTCCAGCGAGCCCGACTGAATCAATCCCAGCGATGCGCGCAGCGAAGTGAGCGGTGTCTTCAACTCGTGGCTCACCGTGGAGATGAACTCGTCCTTCATTTTCTCCAGGCGCCGCCGCTCGCTCACGTCCTGATACGCGACCACCATTCCGCAAACCTGCCCTTCCTCAAGTAGCGGAGTGGCGCTGTATTCGACGGGGACCGCCGTCCCGTCCTTGCGCCAAAAGACCTCGTCCCTCATGCGGACCGGCTCGCAGCGCCGCAGCGCCTGCAGAATCGGGCTCGTCGACCTCGAATAAGGGGTTCCGTCGGCGTGGCTGTGATGAATCAGCTCATGCAGATCGCGCCCCACGAGCTGATCGGATGTGTATCCCAGCATTCGGGCCCCGGCTTCGTTGATGAAGGTCACCTTGCCGTAGAGGTCCATGCCGAAAATGCCGTCGTCGACCGCTTCGAGAATCAGCTCGCGCTGTCGCGTGGCCATGCGCAGCGCCTCTTCGGCTTCATATTGTTCAGTGACGTCCATGCCGTGGTTCAGCACGAATGGCCGCTCACCCGGCAGTTGCATGCGCCGGCTGCGCATCGCGATGCGCCGGTAGATGCCATCGCTCCGCCTCAACGGCAATGCGCCTTGCCATTCCTCCGAGCTCTCCAACGTATTCAGGCAATCCTGGAACGCCGCTGCCCCCTCGGCGTCCATCAGCTCGGTCAGCATGCGTCCCACGAGCGCTTCGGCGCGATATCCGAGCGTCTCGGCCGTGAACGCGTTCAGCGAGGTCAAGCGGCCCTCCATAGAACACGTAAACACAATTCCGAGGCTGTTCTCCACCGCTTCGCGATAGCGGGCCTCGCTCCTGAGCAGTGTCTTTTCCATTTCACGCTGGTCGGTGACGTCCTGTCCGCTCACGATCAGGTACTGGATTTCTCCGTTTGGACCCAGCAACGGCCGCAGCGTCCAGCTGACGCGCCGGCTCTCGCCGCCCGCTGCCCGCCAGGGCGTCTCGTGGGGACCTGACGCTTGCCCAGCGGACGCTTCGCGCAACTTGCCCGCCGCCCATCCGCGGTCGCCAGCTTCAAGGAATTCCTCAACGAACGGCCGTCCGACGGCATGGGCAAGGCTCAATCCCGTCAGTTGCGCGCAAGGATAATTCATTCGCACCACGCGCCCTGCCGTATCCAGCACCGTCACCAGCGCAGGGATCGAGTCGAGCGTGGCCGCAACAAAGCAGCGCTCGATCGCCAACGCACGCTCAGTGCGCTGGCGCTGCCGCTGCGCCTGTTCCTGCAGACGAATCCGGTTGTACAGCTCCAGCCGTGTCACGGCCTGGCGCCCCAGAATCTCCAACAGCGTCAAATGCTCCAGCTTGAACTGGTCCGCCCGCTTCGACAGCACTGCCATAGTCCCGATCATGTGCTCGTCGCTCGAGAAGAGCGGAACCGCCGCATAGGAGAGGCAAGAATTGCCGCCGGGCAGTGGAATTCCCTCGGGAGGAAAGCGCGAATCCCGGCTGGCATCCGGGATCAGCAGCGGCTCGCCCTTTTCGAGCATCCATTGGTCTGCCGTGCTGGCACGGGGCTGCTCCGCCGCCTTAAACCCGAAGCGCGCCTTGAACCAAAGCCGGTTGAAGTCCATCCATCCGATGTACCCGTAGTCGGCGTCGCACAGCACCGCAGCGAGCTCAACCAGCTCGTCCAACGCAGGATCGGGGTTGCGATCGAAGATTGCTGTCTCCGGGCGCACCGCACCCATCTGGTTCTCTCCTGTATGCGAACCGACCGTCGCGGCCATATAGATACACGTACCTGCCAGCCAGTATCAAAGAGATTGACAAACCTGGCTCTTCCACTATCCGGTTAGTCGCTGGAAAAAGCTGTACAACTCAAGTACCTGCGATTTTCCACACCGCTAGATTTATTCCGTGATTACTATGGACACTTTTCGATTGTTACCGGGTACGGTTCTTTAAGAACCGACCGAATCCTTTGCAATCCAATAGTCACTATCGGTTTTCAAGGTTCACTGCGGTGGCAGTTTGCAGCAATCACCCGCAGATGGCGGCTCATTGGCGCCGGCATCCAGAACAACTTTCCAGCTGCCGTCGGGTTCCCGGCGCCACATGGTGATATACCGACCGCTGGTGAGCACCGGGTTTCCGTTCGCGTCCCTGCTGCGCCCCTCAAAATGACCCCATGTATAGCCCATGTCTCCCGAGGGTCCCATCATTGCGTCAGTAGGCGTCCAAGTGAGTTGATAGTCCTTTGGCAACCAATTAGCAGACTTGGCGATGGCCACCTTCCCGATCAGCGGCGCAGCCCCGTTTCCCAGCGCCACGCCATCATCGGCGAACCACGATGCGAATCCAGCGCCGCCCCGGTCCAGGACATCCCTGGCAAAGCGAGCCTCGAGGTCGTAAAGCTGCATCTTGCCCGGCTTAACCGTGGAGTCGGCCAGAGGATTGGGAGTCTGGGACGGCGTTCCGGGTTCCAGCATCTGCGCATTCGCGGGTCTCGAACCGATCACCGCCAATCCGCTCATCAAAATGAAGAATGAAAGAAGCTTCCGCATTGCATTCACGTCCCCGCCCTCCGATGAACTTGAAGTCTCTGCGCCCATCCTACAACTCTGGGCAGCATGGCGTAACGGGTTCGCACCAACCCCGAACATTGGCCGATTGAAGCTCGAACTGGAGAGCGCCGATGTTTCAATGCGCATCTCAGTCTGGCTATTGCAGCAGCGAGCTCACGCCTAAAGCGTTAGCGCGCGCAGCTTCATTCTGGGGGATGGGCTGGCCGTCCGTTTGCGGCCGCAAGCGCATGCTGCGGCTCATAGCGGCTTTCACGGAGGTCACTTCGAGGAAGCGTTCGCTCCCGCAACTGACGCTGCGCCGCTCACCTGCAGAGGGATCTCAAGCGATCCGGTCTTGGCCGTCGCCGGATCGTAAACCACGGCTCGCACCACGTTGGCGCCGGCCGGCAAGTCGAGCGTGAGACGCACAGGAATCATTTTTCCGGCTTCGGCGAGCTGCTGAAACTGCGCCGCCTGAAGAGTGACTGCGAATTCAGTGCCCAGCGAATTCACAGGCTTCCCCTCGCTGTTATATGCGACCAGCGCGATTTCGAGCCGCGTGCTCTCAGCTCCGCCTGCTCCCACCGCAAAAGTCAGATCTCCAAGCTGGACTCCCAAGTCCACAACATAAGGATGCGCCGCGCCCTTGAAGTCGCGGGTAGGGTAGTTCCTGAGCTCCTTCTCGGGCAAAGGCCCCGTGATTGCGGGATCTCCCTCCGGCAGCGCCCTCGCCTGAAACAGTATCTGCGTCGATGGCGGCGCGCCTAGCACCGCTGCCGCGCTGATCAGGCTTTTGGCTCCTCCCGCGATATTTGGGGAATTGCCCTCAGCATCGGCGTAGTAGCTTCGCCGGTAGGAAAGCTCGGCTTTTCCCTGCGTCAGCCGAACCTCGATGTTGCGCTGCGCGCCGTTGTAGTTCGTGTTGGTGGGCACGTAAGCCAGCGTGTAGTAATTGGAGCCATCGCTCAGAGCGTCGGCCATGGCCTGTTGCAGGCCATTGGACTCGTAGACCGCTCGCCCTCCGGTCTGCCTGGCAAGAATGTCCATGGTGGCATGTTGGGACGCAATCTGCTGTTCCGATAACTGCCGGTCGGTCCCGTACGCGCCCCCTTGACCGGCTGCAAAAACCTCGGCCTGGCCCGTTCCGGCAGGACTCATGGGAGGGCCTGAGACCTGATTGGCGTAATCGGTTTGTTGCGTCGCCGTGACCATCGGCTCGGTCAACCCGCCCCGCGCATCCACCGGATACACCGCCACGCGGGCTTGAACGAGCATGTCCGCCGTTTCCTTGAGATCATCGTCAAAACTCCCCTCCGACTGGATGACCGGGTTTACCTGGCTGTTGCTTCCGCCATTGAAGACATTGTCGACAACAGCGAAGAACTTCAGGGGAAACGAGCCGGAAAACCAAATCAGATTCTTGCGCCCCTCGATACCGGCCAAGTAGCGCGAAAGTTGTTGCACTGCCTCCAGGGTGAGGCTGGTGCGCATCGCTGTCTGTCCGGCGTCGGCGTTGCTCATAAAATTCCGCGTGTTGGCGATGTCCTGGCCCGAAACTCCGGCGACGGCCTCGTCGGCCAGCTGCTGCCGCTCCTGGAATGTCTGGTCTTCAGGAGGAAGCAAGGACGCAGGCGAACTGGCATTCGCCTTTTCCAGCGCCGCCGTCAGTTGGTTCGAATCGGTAGTGAAGCCCTGCAGCATCCGCAAGCTCTGTCCGAGCGCGAAAACTGCCATGCGCCGGCCTGGAGGCTGCGTCTTCAAGAACCTGATCATCGCGCGGCGCACATAAGCCACGTCGGAGGGGGCGGTATTGAGGCCGTCCAGGAGCATCACGGTGATGGAATCGGTTTCGTTCACGACGGGCAGGTTCGTAACGGTATCGGGCGGCAGCGATGGCGGCGGGCCGGCGGCCGAGTCGGCAGGCGCGGCCGCTTTATCGGCAAAATGCGGCGTAAAATCGTGGATCGTCTGGGGCACGCCATCTTCATAAAGAGCAAAATCGCTCTGCGTGAGCCCTGAGACGGGGTGATCGCCCTTTCTGACCACAACGTCAACAACGACCAGCCGCGAGGTAACCTTCAACGTTGGTTCCACCCTTGGCTGGGTTTGATGCAAAACAGTCCCCATGGCTGGCGCTTCCGTCGTGGCGCCCACAGGCGCAGAATCGGATGCCGATGGCCCGGCGGGCGCGGCAGCCGCCGGATTTGAACCCGCGGCCGGTATGGTCTTTGCGCTCTCAGCCGCTGGCGGAGGCTCAGCCGGTTTCGGAGCCCCTTCAGACGGCGTGGGGACAGAACTTGTCGACGGTTGCGCCGGGGCATTCTCTGCTGCCGGCGGAGCTGCGCCGGAAGCTGCCTCGGGAGCCGCGCCCGCCCCCGGGGGTGTTGCTGTTCCAGCCGGCACGCCTGCGGTCGCCGGGCCTGCCGAGCTGCCCACGCTCGGTGCGTTCCCATCGGCGGCTGCCGGGCCATTCTCTGAGCCAGGGCCGGCATTCGCTACGATCCTCGCCTCGGAGCCGAACTCGTGATAATGGGTGAATGCGACGTCGTTCAAGTTGATCTGCACCGGCGTCGAAAGCTCATCCGCCGAGCTCGCAGCTGGAACGGGAATCATGGAGAACGCTACGCCTCTCACCGGACAGATGTAACTCTGATCCCCGATTTTGACTGGCGCGTAATCCACCACGATCGCCGCTCGCATGCCGGCATTCGGAGGCGCGGGATCGGCCACCTCGCTCAGCCGCAGAATCTCGCCCGTCGCAGGATCGATCTCGATCTCTCCGTGATAGGCGGGGAAAAGCGTCTGTCGCCTTCCGTTTACCGTGATTCCCACGCGGAAATGGGACAGATTTGCAGGAACAGCGTAATGGAATACGGCCGCCGGTTCGCCATTGCCCTGCTCCCAGCGCAGCCAGCTCACCCCGGTGTGGACGACGTCGTTGGTCAGTGCTCCGAGAATGGGCCCGAACTCATCGCTCGAGGTCAGCCCCAGTGCCGCTTCCTCCTCTTGCTTCCGTCTGCCGGTGTCTTCGTCAACCACCTCATGACCATCCCGGTAGGTGACCGTCACGCTGAATTCGCCCGTCGTGTGCAATCCCCTGTACTCGGTAGTGCTGCCCCCGGCCGGGGTTGGGCTCGGAAGCCCGCGTCCGTGGGTGTCCATCGAGGTTGACCCTGAGTAGGCGTAATCCGTCCGGTGCGTAGGGGAGTCTTCGAAGTGAGTGGTTTCGCGGGTCGCGTAAAAGTCCGGCAGCCGCACGGTCGTCAGTCTCACGTAGTCGACCGCAAGTGCAAGCATGCGTTCTTCTGTTTCGAGGTCGGGTGGCGGATCGCGAAGCACGTCGCTTGCCGGTGGATTCAAAAAGGCGGTCAAATCCGCCAGCTTCATAAGCTCTTCACGGGAACGTTTGCCAGGGAAATCCGCCTCCCATCGCGCCAGCCTCGCCGGGCTGACGCGCTCCGTGAGCTGTGCATCCTCAAGCTCCCCCGCGACCTTTCCATCCGGCTTGCCGTGGAGCCTGATCAGCAACTGCTCCATCTGCTCGATGGACATGGCTTTATCTGCCATCGCCGGCCCAGTGATTCCCCAGAGAAGCGCCAGCGCGACCCATTTTCTCATCGCCCTCTAAGTCCCTCCCACCGCCGCACAAGTATAGACGTTTTTCCATCTCGAGTCGCGCGACTCACACCCCAACCTGAGCGTCTTAATCACCGTCTAACACCCCGAAAGGCGCGTCCTGCCGCGCAGGTATACTGGGCTTAGCGAACCCCGGGCTCCGGTTCACGGAGTCACAAGACCCCCGTTTCAGGGCGGCGCCGCCACGCGGTCTTTTTCCTGGATTCCCGGCCATATTCTTCTTCCCGGGGGAAGGAAGTACATGGGAACACTTCTGGAGACCATTCACTCTCCCGCTGACGTAAAGCGGTTGAATTACGATCAGATGGTTTCACTCGCGGAGGAAATCCGCGGCTTCCTCATCCAGACTCTTTCCAAAACCGGAGGACATCTCGGTCCCAACCTGGGCGTCGTCGAGCTCACACTTGCTCTGCACGCGGTCTTCTCAACTCCCGAAGACAAGATCCTGTTCGACGTCAGTCATCAGGCTTATATCCACAAGATCATCACTGGCCGCGCCGAGCGGTTCTCGTCGATCCGTCAGCCCGGCGGCCTCAACGGTTTCATGCTGCGCACCGAGAGCGAACACGACTGCTATGGTGCGGGACATGCAGGAACAGCGCTTTCCGCCGCTCTGGGGATGGCCGTGGCCCGCGACCTCGCGGGCGGTCACGAGCATGTGATCGCCGTCGCCGGCGATGCCGCCTTCACCAACGGGATTACTTTCGAGGCGATCAACAACATCGCAGCGCAAACCAAGCGCATGATCGTCGTCCTCAATGACAATGAGTGGTCCATCGACCGCAACGTGGGCGCCGTGGCCCGCTATTTCCACCGCATCGTAACCAACGAGCACTACCAGCATTTGCACGACAGGGCGACGCGCCTTATTGAGCGTTTCGGCGGCAAGACCGCTATCAAGGTTGTACGGCGCGCCGAGGAGGCAGCCAAGAGCATGTTGTGGCCCTCCATTCTTTTTGAGGAGTTCGGCCTCGAGTACTTCGGCCCTATCGACGGCCACAATCTGCCACTGCTGGTCGAGACTTTCAAGTTCCTCAAGTCGCTCGACCATCCTGTTTTGCTCCACGTACTGACCCAGAAAGGCCGCGGATTCCAGCCCGCTCTCGACGGTCAGAAGAAGTTTCACGGCCTTGGTCCGTACGATCCTGAAACCGGCAAGACTCCCGACGGCTCGCCAACATACGCCGAAGTTTTCGCGAACACCCTCGCCGATCTCGCCGCAAAGGACCCGCGCATCGTCGCCATCACTGCCGCGATGCCAAACGGTACCGGGCTCGATCACTTCAGGCCTCGCCATCCCAATCGCTATTTCGACGTCGGCATTGCCGAGGAGCACGCGGTGGTTTTTGCCGCGGGCATGGCGACTCGCGGCTACCGCCCCATCTGCGCCATCTATTCCACATTCCTGCAGCGCGCGTTCGATCCCGTCGTACATGACGTCTGCCTGCAGAAGCTGCCTGTCGTCTTCTGCATGGATCGCGCCGGCCTCTCGGGCGACGACGGCCCCACGCATCACGGCCTGTTCGATATTGCCTACCTGCGCGGCATCCCGGAGATCGTTCTCATGTCGCCCAAGAATGAAGACGAACTGGCCGACATGCTTAAGACAGCCCTTGAGCTTTCAGGCCCCAGTGCCATTCGCTATCCGCGCGGTGCGGTTGCCGGAGTAGCGCGGAAGCCCGAGCCGCAATCGCTCCCCGTCGGCAAAGCGGAAGTTTTAGTGGACGGCTCCGATGTCGCAATTTTTGGTCTCGGTCCCATGATCTCGCTTGCGCAGTCGCTTGCCGATCTCATTGAGCGGGAGGGCTACTCCGCTGCCGTGATCAATCCTCGTTTCATTAAGCCTCTTGACCGCGAGGTTCTCGCGCGCTACGCCTCCCGTGCGGCCGCATTCGTGACCTTCGAGGATCACGTGAGAATGGGCGGCTTCGGAACTGCCGTCGTCGAAGCTCTCGACGAAATGGGCCTTTCCGTTCCCGTGGTCCGCATGGGCTGGCCTGACCAGTTCATCGAGCATGGCAAGGTCGATCAGCTTCGCGCGCAATACGGCCTCACCGCGGAAGCAGCTCTCGCCCAGGTTCTGCCCCTGCTCGCACGCCGCCGCCGTCCCACCCTCGTCGCCTCCTAAGCGAAGGCTGCTGAAGGCGCAGCGCCGCCCCTTCACCGGGCGGCCTTGTATCCTCGAAGTCATGTCTCCTGCCATCCACTCACAGTGCCGGCCATCCCATTGGTCCCGCCGCTGGGTTATGTGGATCGCCGCGGGACTGATCCTTCGTCTCACACTCATCTGGTTCCCACGCCCGGGCGACGATGACACGCTCGATTATCTGCAGCTGGGCCAAAATCTGCTGCATCACGGTATCTACGGCATGGGCTCCGGCGCCGATCTTTCTCCCACCATGTATCGGCTCCCCGCCTATCCTATTTTCCTTGCCATCTTCGAGTTCCTTTTCGGAAGCCTCTGGCCGAAAAGCTGGGTCAATGCGGTCTTTGTCTTCCAGATCGCCGCCGATCTGGCAACCGGCCTGCTGCTCGCAGCCTTTGCGCGCCGCCACCTGTCTGACCGCGCTGCAGAGGCAACTCTCGCGCTCGCTATGCTCTGTCCATTTACCGCAGCCTATGCCGGCATTGCCATGACCGAGTGCCTCTCGGTCTTCGCCATCGCTCTCGGTTTCTACGCCGCCGGGCGCGCACTTGCCGCGCACACTTCAGGCAGTCGAGATCTGCCCGCGCTGATCCTGGCCGGCCTCGCTTCGGCTCTGGCCACGCTCCTGCGCCCTGACGGCATTCTGCTCGCCGCATCGATCGGCCTGGGATTGATCTTCTATTTCATCCGCGGCCGATCGCGCGCGGAACCTGCACTTACGGCTTTCCGGCGCGGCCTCGCCGCCATATCCATCTTCTGCGCCGCCGCTCTGCTGCCCCTCGTTCCATGGTCTGTGCGCAATTGGGCGCGCTTTCATGTGTTTCAACCTCTCGCGCCGCGCTACGCCGACCCCGGCGAGCCCTCGATCGCCGGTGCGCGCCGCTGGCTCCGCACCTGGACCATTGAGTACATCAACACTGCCAACGTCTGCTGGAACTTCCCCGGAGATTCCATCGATCTCGCCGACATACCACCGCGCGCTTTTGATTCCCCCCAACAGCGCGAGCAAACCATTGCGCTCATCGACGAATATAACCGGACTGACACGCTACCGCCCTCGCTCACCGCCCGGTTTGCCGCGCTCGCCGATCAGCGCATTCACGACCATCCATTCCGCTATTACGTGATGCTGCCCCTGCTTCGCGATGCCGACATGCTTCTTCGCCCCAGGACCATTGAATTTGACCTCGATGTCTTCTGGTGGCGTTGGACCGATCATCCCGCCCAATCCACATGGGCGATGGTCCTCGGCCTCATCAATCTGTTCTATGTCGCCGCTGCAGCATGGGCATTTATTCGCGGCCGCGTTCCCTTTGCGTGGATGCTAGGCTCGTATCTGATTCTGCGACTCATCGTCCTCGGCGCCATGGAGAATCCTGAGCCGCGCTACACCATTCAATTTTTCCCCATCTTCATCATCGCGGCGGCTGCGGCGCTCACCTGTTCGCGCGCCGTCCCGCACCGCGAGCCCGGCCCGACCCGCTAACTCCGCTGCACTTAGCTTCTTATGCGACAATCCTCTTCAGACTGTCATTTCCATGCGATTGCTTCACTTCTTCCCGGGTCTGCTCGCGATTGGCTGCTCTCTGGCCCCTGTTCGGGCCCAATCTCAAGCAGAGTCCACCGTGCAATCGATCCCGCTGGTTCTTGTCGGCGGCACTGTCGTCGACGTAACCAACTGGGGCGACTCCGCCCGCGACCTTGCAGGAGCCATCGTCGTTATCCGCGCCGGACGCATCACTGACGTGGGCGAGGCGAGCGAGGTTCCCGTTCCCAGAGACGCCCGCATCGTCGACTGCACGGGCAAATTCCTCGTTCCCGGCCTGATTGACGGCTTTGCAGGCATGAATTCCCAGGCCCAGGCCAACGCCAACCTCTACATGGGCGTCACCACGGTCGTCGCACGCGCCGATTCGGAGCGGGGATTCATTGATACCAATGCCGAGCCAAGCCCGCACATCTATCCCATCGACACGATCGGCGTGACCGATGACTGGAGCCTCCTGGCGCGCCAATCCGAGTGGATTTCCAAGTTGCGCGAAGGCGCGCATTCCGTCGAGCTCACACCGCAGGACACCGCGCGCCAGATGGTCGACACCGCACGAATCGGAACGCGTGTTCTCTTACTCACTGCCCACCTGACCGCCGCAAATTCGCAATGGATTATTGCGCGCGCCCATGAAATGGGCCTGGCGACCTATGGCCAGTTTGTTTCCACGCCATACCGCGTGGGCGACGAGGCCGGAGTGGACGCGCTCGTTCAAATGGACCACTACGATCTGGGCGTCATTCCCGACGAGCTGCAGCGGCCTCTCGTTGACGATCCGGATGGCCCCTCCGCAGACACCGCCTACGACTACTCCGAGCGCATCCCGCCGACGGACGCTCGTCTGCGCAACTATGCGCATTTCCTCGCCACCCACCATGCGGCGCTCTTACCCGCGTTCAGCCTTTACTATGTCGAGCTTCCCGGTCATCGCAATCTCTGGCAGGAGCCGGCCGCGACGCTGCTCGATCCGGGTCGCATGTTCCGTCCCACCGACGCCTCCACCGGCGAAATGATGTTCCCTCTCCCAACCTGGTCGCGGCACCTTCCGGTCGCGGCCCAGCATTGGATGGAAGCTGATCTGCAGAAGCGGTCCGCTCAGGCCGCGGTTCGCCTTTGGCGTATCAACCAGACTCTGTTCTCCGCCTTTCCTCACTACCTCGCCGGCTCCGGCGCCGACGCGATGGGCACCATGCCCGGGATTTCCCTTCACACCGAGCTGGAGCTGCTCGTCCGCCTCGGCCTGTCGCCGCGCGAAGCGCTTGCTGCCGCCACCAACAACTACTCTCTTCAGTTGGGCTGGAATGAACTTGGCCTGATCGCACCTGGCCGACGCGCCGATATTCTCGTCCTCGATTCCGATCCCACGGCCAGCATCTGGAACGCTCGCCGCATCTCCGCAGTCATCCTTGACGGCGAACCGCTCGACCGGAATTCGCTCCTCCATGTCAGAAAGTAAGAAGTGGCGCAAGGGACCACGGCGTCAAAGACCTATATGCTGCGCTCCTGTACGATCACATTGACCGCCGGAGCCTGATCGCCTAACCATGCCTATGCCATCATTTACCTTTGATTTCAGGGGCTGTTCCTGCGCATCATGCCTCGCTTCTCATCCCTAACTCGCGCCGACGGCCAGCGTCGCGATCGTTTGCTGCTCCTGATCGCGGTCTATAAGCTCCTCCACGCGCTGTTCTTCATCGCAATTGGCATCGGCGCTCACCATCTCCTTCATAAAGACCTGGCTGACCAAATCGACCTTTTCGCCCGCCACCTGCGATTCAATCCCGAATCGCGCCTCGTGACCTTCGTTCTCGATAAGGCCTCCCTCGTCAACGATCCCGTTTTGCGTCGAATCGGCTTCTTCGCCTATTGTTATGCCGCGGTTACGCTGGTTGAAGGCATCGGACTGTATCTTGAAAAAGCCTGGGGCGAGTTCCTGACTCTTGCCATTACTGCTTCGTTCCTCCCCTGGGAGCTGTTCGAGATCTTCCGCCACGTGACCTGGATTCATCTGAGCTTGTTCGCCATAAATATTCTTGTCTTCCTTTATCTACTCAATCTCGTCCTTGCCCGCGCCCGTCGACGAGCCAATTCCGTTACCAGGCTCTGAGCCGTCAGCTGCTCCTGAGCTCCGGACGGGACTTGGGCCGGGGACTCCTCATTTTTCCGGCCACTAGATTCGTCTTTTGTTCGCCTACCACAGGCGGAGACGCCTGTCCAGCCGGGGAATCACAGCAGTAAACCCCATATCTTGTGGTCTCGCAAATTGCTTCTTCTATTAGTCGACTTTTGCGGAGACTGCCTGATTTTCCAGCACTTTCCACCAATTTTTCTCTTGGAGAAGGCGAACTTCAGGGGTACTATCGACCGAGATGGAAGAGTTTGGAGTTGGATGGAACTTTATGGAACCACCCAATAACTCGCCTTTCCCCATCAGTTTACTCCGTTTCCCTCCCC
>JASHSG010000198.1 GCA_030040935.1 Acidobacteriaceae bacterium
CGGGTCAAGGCCGGCGGAGTGCTCGAGGGCCCAGATGGCATCGCGGTCGTAGGGATTGCGGTGGTGAACGAGCTGGCGGCCAGTCGCCCAGTAAGAGACGAAGTCGCGATTGGCAG
This sequence comes from Acidobacteriaceae bacterium, assembly GCA_030040935.1. Classification (GTDB taxonomy): domain Bacteria; phylum Acidobacteriota; class Terriglobia; order Terriglobales; family Acidobacteriaceae; genus Telmatobacter. Next base: position 117 of record JASHSG010000198.1, read on the forward strand.
CCAATTTGCCTGCAATGGGGCCGGCGAAGATGTAAAGGATCGTGACGGCAAGCGCCAGGCCGGCGACCCCGGCGATGGCAACTTCAGCGAAGTCGACGCGCTGATTTGCCGGAGCAAGATCCAGCCTGCTGGCCATGGACGCAATTGTCTTACATTTCGGTTTGGAAGTCGATTAAACAGGCCTTCGGCGGAGCCGCTGTGATTTGCAGTTACAAATGCGAATGGCGGCCGATTGTTTCTGGTCGCTTTTCCGGGACCATTAAGAGGCGCGTGCCGAACTGATACATTGTTTGCAACCCAAATTTGTTTTGCTGTGCGGTGCCGGCGAGGCGGCTGAACCTAACGCTGAAAGACACCTGGCGCGTTGCCTGAGAAAGAGGGACGAACATTGAGGAATTCGTTGCGCTTTTTTGGTGTCGCGTTCATCGTTTTAACCGGCGCAGCGATTGTGTTTGCAGCCTACTTTGAGAGCATCGACAACAAGTATGCCGCGGATCGGGATTTCATCGCATATTGGGCGGCCGGTCAATTGCTCGATCACGGGCAGAATCCATATGACTTTCAGGCGGTAAAGGCGCTGGAGGTTGCCGCGGGGCGAAACCCGGAAAGCGCAATGTTCATGATGCGCAATCCGCCCGACGCGCTTTTTATCGCACTGCCACTCGGCTTCACGGGGCCCAGGATGGGAATGATCTTATGGCTTTTTGTCATGATCGGGTCTCTGTTGCTTGCGAGCTTCATGATATGGCGACTGAACGGGAGCCCGGATAGCCTGTTTCACCTGCTAGGCTTCGCGTTTGCACCGTGTCTGGCTTGCCTCATGAATGGACAGTGTGGCATTTTTCTACTTCTGGGCGTGGTGCTTTTTCTTTACCTTTTGAGCGATTGGCCATATACGGCTGGTGTCAGCCTTCTGCTCTGCGCGCTCAAGCCTCACCTTTTCCTGCCGCTTGGCGTGGTATTGGCGGTTTGGGCCGTCTTTAAGGCGAGGTCCTACCGCGTGCTTGCGGGTTTTGGCACGGCAATGATCTTAAGTTGCGCTCTAGTCTATGTGCTTGACCGGCACGCCTGGAGCCAGTACGCGCAAATGATTCACGAGGGAGGGGCGTTGAGTGAGCCAATCCCGGCACTCAGCGTCGAACTGCGATCGTTGATCAGCCCCGGAACCGTCTGGATCCAGTTTGTGCCCATGTTTGCAGCTTGCGTATGGGCCGTTTGGTACTTCTGGACTCAACGCTCCAATTGGAACTGGATGGATCAAGGCCTGGTGGTGCTGCTTGTGGGCGCGGTCTGCACTCCATACGGGTGGCTCATGGATGAGGCCATGGTTCTGCCCGCGGCCCTAACAGGACTGTACCGGGCAGCAGCGTCGCGCCGCTCCGTCTGGCCTCTCGCGCTGTTCGCTGCCGCCGCCTTGGCCGAGCTCATGATGAATGTGCCAATCAAGTCTCGCTACTATCTTTGGACCACTCCCGCATGGCTTTGCTGGTACTTATACGCTTCAGGCAGATTTGGCCGGAGACCGACATCAGCAACCGGCTGACGGTGAATCTTTGGCAGATGCCGCGGTGCCGGGTATGCCGAGCTGGCAATCAGGACTTGAGTAATGTAAACGGGGCTTACCTTTGGGATGGCCGCTGTAAACGCGTGTATACGACCCTTCTGACGCGTTGCGGCGGGGACGAACTGTAAAGTATTGATTCTAAATCCAGATGATTAATCTCCGAGAATGGCACGCCAGATGCTGTTTAGAATGCGCCCGGCTGAGGTCGGGACATTGAACTCTCGGAGAGAAACGACATGAATAGTCTCTATTTGAAGATCTATGTAAAGCTGCAGAGCCTGATGAGCCGCGAGGAAGGTCAGGATCTGGTTGAGTACGCGTTGCTGACCGCCTTGATTGCTCTGGCGGCCATCACCGGCGTTAAGAACGTGGCGACGGCAGTGAACAGCGTGTTCAACGCCATCAGCAGCTCGCTGGCGTAATCCAATCCACAAAACTTCCGGGAACCTCAGCCCCTTTTTGAGGGAAGGCGCACGATCGGCAACCTGCCGAAGGCGCCTTCTCTCGCAGAGGACAACCGCTCGTAAAAGAGCAGTAAGCAACCGGGCAGGGCGGAAGAAACTGAGCTTTTAGCCTTGACCGCAGAGCCGCAATCGATCGCGGCTGCCTTATCCGCCGGCTCAGTCCGGAAGATCACAAAGGAGAAACAGGATGCGCACCACACTTCAGAATATGTACGTGAGATTCCAGGGCCTGAAGAACGGCGAGGAAGGCCAGGACCTGGTCGAGTATGCGTTGCTGGTTGCTCTGATTGCTCTCGTTTGCATCAGCGGCGTCAACAACGTAGCCAGCGCTGTCAACAGTGTATTCAACAGCATCAGCAGCTCGCTGGCGTAGTCAATCTGAAAGGGATTCGGGAACTCAGCCCCTTTCGCGGGCAGCCGCAGAATCGGCAAGTTGGCGAAGGCGCCATTTCTCGCAGAGGACAACGGCTCGTAACAGAGCAGCAAGCAACCGGGCAAGGCGAACAAACTGAGCATTCAGCCTTGTCCGCAAAGCCGCAATCGATCGCGTCGGCCCCTTTTCGCCGGCTCAGTCCGGAAGGTCACACAGGAGAAACAGGATGCGCAACACACTTCAGAACATG
>JASHSG010000199.1 GCA_030040935.1 Acidobacteriaceae bacterium
CTGATCGGCAGTTGTTACCGCGCAGACGTCATCGGATAACAGGTGATATCCGCGCCGATGAAACTGCGCTGCAAGGGTTGATTTGCCCACTCCCTGGGGGCCAACAAAAATCATCGCGCCCCAACGGGTCTCAACGGCGCTGCCATGAAGAGGAAACAACCCCCGCTGGTAAAGAAGCGCACCCATCGCCGAGCCCAGAAGGAACAGGCGAATTTGCTCCAGTGAAGCCCCTTCCACCGGCTCAACCGAAATTCGAGTGCCTTCTTCGACGCGGAAGTTTCCTACTCCGGCCACCGCCAAACGGAAGCGCCTTGAATGAACCTCGTAATACCCGGTCTCAAGTGATTCTGAGGCGCTTCGCACAGGCGGCAACAAACGAATCGTCACATCTGGAATTTCGGTGGGCTGAGGATCGAGAGAAAGCTCCGGACATGCAAACTCCGCATGAATGCAGAGACCGTAGGCTCGGTACGCAATGAGGCTCATTCTTGAAGCTCACCTGGTGAGAAAACGGATTTCCGAGGCACCAATACGGCACTGCGACCATGCGAGAATCGCGGTCGATTAAAGGATACAGCACAAAGCCGAGCCCAGGAAACGAGTTGACGTCATTCGTCTTGTGCAGCCCTGTGTTGCGAGAAACTGACCTGAAGAAGGTCAAGATTGCTGAAGAAAGGGATTGCGGCGATTTGGTCTTGTTATTTTTCCGACTTGCTATCATTCGACCAGGCGGGTGAGATTCAATGAGGCAGAAGCTCCTTTTGCTCAGGTTCATCGTGCAAGGAAGCTATCGATACCTGTGGTGGTCGCTGAAGGAGTTTATCAAGCGACTGATAGGCCGTGCACCGTACCACGATCGGCAACAGGTATTTTTTCGCAAGTACATCCTTCATCTCATGGGTATATGCCCGATCCGTGCCATCACCTGCATAATCAACGAATCTAACATAGGGCCTGGCGGTCAAGCCTTCCTCATCATGAAAACCATAAGCTTCGCTCGAGCGTGCGGGCTTACCTACCTGCACACACCTTTCATGAACATCGCCCGCCCCGAACTTCCCATGCAGGAGTGGGATGCCGCGTGGGAGACAACCTTCAATCTCGGTGCAGGGGAGATCCGCTGCGAAGGTAAAAGAAAAGGCGTAATCGACTACTACGGCCTCGTCGATCTTGAACTATGCTTCGGATGGTTTGATCGAAAAGAGCAGCTGGACAAATGGTTTAAGGCCCTTATTCCGGAATTCCGGCGCAAGTATTATCTGAACAAGTCAGCTCGCGAAATGGACGAGTTAACGGTCGCGGTGCATATCCGCCGCGGCGATGTTTCCGCTGAGGAGTATAGCTATATGTACACCAGCGCAGAGAAGATCTTCAAAATGGCAAGCACAGTGAAGGCACTGCTAGACTCCCACGGGATGCACTTCAAGTTACGCGTCTATGGCCAAGGAGAGACGGAAGAATTTGCGGATTTATCCAACCTTGGCGCCGAGTTCTTTCTCAACGCAGACGCCTTATGGGCGATGCAGGAATTGGTGGAAGCCGACATTCTAATCTTAGCCAAGAGCCACTTTAGCTATTACGCTGGCCTCGTATCCGATGGAATCAAAGTTTTTGAACCGTGCGGTATCCCGATGGGCGACCACACGCTATCAATCGCGTGGCGATGGATGCTGTTTTCTGAATTGGACGACTGGCTTCCCTGCCAATCAGATGGCGCCGTCGACCGCGCCGCATTTGAGCGCCAGCTCTTCCTGCTGATGCGATCCAGGAGCAACATAGGCAAGCATGAACCAAGCCCGGCCGGATCCAAGCAAACGGATGCCTGTGCGCAAACCGTCGTTGATGCAATCGGCTCGACAGAGACTACAATACGGAACAACAAGTAGCTTCATTGCCGCAGATACGAACCTGTCCATTTTTCTCATCCAGCCGATGAACCTGCGTTCTTCGATCACGCATTGGAAGCCCCGTTTTCGTAAGCTCCCTGGAATTGGTATCGCCCGTTTTCTATATAGGTTGCTCAAAGGCACGGAATCGCGAAACTTGGCCCTGCTATTGCTCCGGCCCCCCAAAGGGCTCTACCAGCCCTATGGAACGACTTCGTACGACCGTTACCAGGAGATCTTTCGATATGTGCGTACGTCTCTCGGCGATGGTCCTCAGCTGCGCATTCTTTCCCTAGGCTGCTCGACAGGGGAGGAGGTTTTTTGTTTGCGCAGCTATTTTCCTCAGGCAACCATCTTGGGCCTGGACATCAATCCCTTCAATATTGCAGTCAGCCGATGGCGGCGCCTCAGGCGCAGAGATAGCAGGATGAGCTTCGCCGTTGCCGGCTCGACGGTCGGGCAGGCGAACGCCAGCTATGACGTAATCTTCGCGATGGCGGTGTTTCGCCACGGAGACTTAAACCTTTCACCACCGCCGTCAAGCAGCGGTCATCTCATCCGCTTCGCCGACTTCGAGGAATCCGTGGCTGACCTGACGCGAATACTCAAGCCTGGCGGCCTGTTGGCGATTCAGAACGCAATGTTTCGGCTTCGTGACACTCGATTGGCCAAGGACTTCGAGACTGTGCTTGAGTTGAATCTCGACGATAAGGTTCCGTTATTCGATAGGAACAACGACCTTCTACCTGATTGCAAGTATCCCGATGTCGTTTTTCGAAAGAATGGCTGAAATCTTTTTGAACTCACGTTGTAAATCGCGGCGCAGGATCGACCACGAGCTGCCGACTCGACACTCGCCGATGAGCAAAGTTGTCGTTGAAATCAAGGCATTCCTAAAATCCAGAATTCTTATATTTCAGTAGGGCAGCATTCTTGGATTCGAACGGCGGTCCGCCTGAGGTACGATTTCGATTCCCCCTGATCTCGCACCAGAGTGCTGCGCCTGAAGGCGCGGCCAATGATAAGTCAAGGATCGTTAAAATCGCGCGAGACGGCCATGGGATCGTTCCGCATTGCATTTTTTCTCACTTCCGGGGCATTGGACTCCGGGACCACAAACGATCTCTATGTACGAAAGCTGGTACTTGAGTAACGCCTCAACCTGATTACTGAGAGGAGTCAACACACAGTGGTCAGCTGTGGCACTCGCGAAAGGAAGTCGCGATATGTGTTCAGTTTTGGAGCACTATTACTGAAGTAATTAATTGCAGCGATTTTCATGGATTAGCAGCAGTTAATCAAAGGATGTTTATTGATATAAACGACGCATCAAATTTTGAGCGGCGTTTTTTGGCCCGAGTCCCCATGATATGTTTGATGGTGCTGTTGGAAAGCTTCACCGCTCTGTAAGATGTGAAGGGACGCCGGATTCTGAGTCACGGACGGCACTCGGCGATCTCAAATTGGTGACAGTTTCTCTTTGATCGTGGTCCCTGAGATGAACTGCGGAGGATAAGCGCATGGAAACTCGTGTTTTGAGATTTGTCGGCCGAATTTTCGCCTCAGTTTCAGTAGGAATTTTGTTCCCGGTTGCGATGTTGGGCCAGGCTGCACCAGCTGCGCGGGGTACGAGCAACAACACGAGCAACGATACGTCCTCGCGTTGGGACGTATTCGTCGGCTACAGCTACCTTGCACCCAAAGGAACAGTGCAGGTCCCTCAACCGAACGGCACGACTGCTCCCTTTTCTTACGATGCGGTCAACGTGGGTGGGCTGTTCAGTGGCGCGTATTACTTCAATCGCTTTGTCGGCTTCCAGGCCGAGTATGGCGTGCACGAGTGGGGAGCCCAAAACCCAAACGGCAGCAACGTCGGCACGCGAGGAAACGACGACGGATTCCAGACCATCGGCGGAGGCTTGATTCTGCGCTTCCCGGATGGAAATATCACTCCGTTCGTGCACGGACTGGTGGCAGCGGCGCGGGTGAATGGGCCGGAATTTGAGCCCAACAGATGGGGACCGGATCTGACGGCGGGTGGCGGGCTGGATTATGACACGCCGTGGCTGAATCATCGCCTGGCGATCCGACTTTTCCAGGCTGACTACGAGTACATGCATGCCGATTGGGGTCCGATGATATTCGGCGGTCGCGCCAACATAGACTCGGCTCGTTTGAGTGCGGGAATCGTGATCCATGTGGGATCAATTGCACCGCCGCCGCCGATTACTCTGGCTTGCTCAGCAAGTCCTGAGACGATATTTCCTGGCGATCCGGTTACTCTGACCGCATCGACCGGCGGCCTGGACCCCAAGGATCACGTGATTTATAGCTGGTCCGGCACCGGTGTAACTGGCAACGACGCAAATCCCAAGATCGACACCAGCGCACTGACGCCCGGCGAGTACACCGTTACGGGAAGCGTAAAAGAAGGCAAGCCGGGCCAAGAAGGCCTGAAACCGTGGCAGACAGCTACATGCACGGCCGGAATCACAGTGAAGCAGTTCGAGCCTCCGACGATCAGCTGCTCGGCGAGTCCAAGCACGATCAATCCGGGAGACACAGCGACCGTTACGGCCGTGGGTATGAGCCCGCAAAACCGGCCGTTGACTTACAGCTACTCAACTTCATCCGGCACCATCAGCGGCACAGGTACATCGGCAACGTTCAATTCGGCCGGTGCGTCGCCTGGAAATGTAACGATCAACTGCAATGTATCTGACGATAAGGGTCAGACCGCATCTGCCAGCACCTCCGTTTCCATCGCGGCCCCACCGCCGCCGCCTCCGGCGCCCTCGCCTGAGCAGAAGCGGTTGGAAGCCCGTCTGGCGCTGCACAGCGTCTTCTTCCCGACTGATCGGCCAAGGCCAGATCATCCAGAAGGCGGTCTGGTAGAAAGCCAGCAGGGGACTCTGACCACCCTGGCCGCGGACTTCAAGAACTACCTCACCTATAAGCCGGATGCGCGCTTGACCTTGACCGGGCATACGGATGTGCGGGGATCGGTCGAGTACAACCAGGCACTTTCCGATCGACGCGTGAATCGCGTGAAGGATTTCCTTGTCGATCAGGGCGTACCTGCCTCCAGCATCGACACGCGCGCCGTCGGGAAAGAACAAGAGCTCACCGCAGACCAGGTGAAAGCTCTCGTTCAAGAGAATCCCGATTTGACCGATGCGGAAAAGGCTAAGGTCCTGCACAACCTCGCCGTCATCGTATTGGCTCAAAACCGCCGAGTTGACATTTCGCTGAGCACAACGGGCCAGCAATCCGTGCAGCTATATCCATTCAACGCTGCCGACGCCATGACACTGATCAGCGAAAAGCCTCCGGTGCCTGGTAAAAAGGCTCCAGCGAAGAAAGGAAAATAAGTAAGGCAAGGCTTGCTCACGGCTCCCCCGACAAGGGGGAGCCGTTATTTTTCTGCGCATTTGCGAGGGAGACTCATGTATTCGCGAAATCTGCAATCCGTCTGCTTGTCTTTGGCCCTGTTATGTTTGGCCCTGATGCCGATGGGATGTAAGAAGGCACCGCCGATCACGTTATCGTGCAACGCCAGTGCTCCGACAGTGTATCCGGGGGATGGGTTGACGGTGACGGCAACGGCGGGATCTGTAGACACGAACAAGAAGAACAACGTGGTATACAGCTGGAGCGGGGAAGGTGTAAGCGGGAACGGGACTTCAGCGACG
>JASHSG010000200.1 GCA_030040935.1 Acidobacteriaceae bacterium
AAGATCGGGACGGCGGATGCGAAGCAGGATGACACCGAACTGTTGCAGCGAGAACTGCAGAAGGATACGCGCGATGACGAGCATGGTGATGACCTCGGCGAGCGGGAAGAAACAAAAGAATGCGCCGACGACGCCGAGCGCGACGAGCGAGCGGTAAGGAATCCCGTATCGAGGGTGGAGGGCGGCGAAGTAGCGGAAGTAATTGCCGTCGCGAGCGGCGGCGTAGGGGACGCGGGAGTAACCGAGGAGCAGAGAAAAGACGCTGGCAAATGCAGTCCAGACAATGAGTGCGGCGATCAAGTAGCCGGCCCATTGGCCGAAGGCGGAAGCGGCGATATCGGCGACAAGCTGGACGCGGAGAGCGGCAGAGTCGGCGGCGCGGGTTAGGGCGGAGTGGAGCGACGGAAGCGCGGCAAGATTCATCAGGCAATAAAAGGCCGCGACGATGAGGATCGAGAGCAGAATGGCACGGGGGATGGTGCGCTGGGGACGGCGGACTTCGGCACCGAGGAATGTGACGTTGTAGTAGCCCCAATAACAATAGGTGGCGAGCAGCGTGGCCTGGGCGAGCGAGCCAAATGCAGCAGCGGTTGAGAGCGGGGGCGCGGACGGGAGATGCCAGCCGCCTGTTGATGCGGCGCGCGCGAAGCCGGCGACGATGACGCCGGCGAGGGCGGCGATGACTCCGACGAAGAGGAGCCAGGCCAGACGCGTGATGGAGCTGAGATTGCGATAGAGGAGCGCGGTAACGAGAAGGCACGCAGCGGCGGCGGCGAAGTTCGAGTAGTGAAGTGCCGGCAGCGATGCGATTGGAGCAGTGTCGAGGCTGGGCCAGAAGACAGCGAGAAATCCAGACAGGCCGATGCAGCCGGAAGCGACCGAAAGCGGCGCGGTGAAGCCAACCTGCCAAACGTAGAGGAAACTGAGCCATCTGCCGGGACCGTTCGGGCCGTAGATCTCTTCGAGAAAGGCGTAGCTGCCGCCGGCGCGGGGGAAGGCTGCGCCGAGCTCGGCCCAGACGAGTCCGTCGGCGATGGCGATGACGGCGCCGAGCACCCATGCCCAGACAGAGAGGCGATAACCGGCAGCGGCAATGACGAGCGGGAGGGTGATGAAGGGACCGACGCCGATCATTTCAAGCATGTTGAAGAGGACGGCGGAGCGGAGCCCGATGCGGCGCTCAAGAGTGGCGGAAGGCGGAGTGGGCGGGGTCATTGAACGGCTGTTGATCAGTTTATGAGCTGGAAGCGCATCGTGGTTTCCCAGGTCTCAAAATCGAGACCTGGGGCACCCGTTTCTCCAACTGGACACAGACCCCAAAAGCAACCGCAGGTCCTTCGGCTCACCACCCCCGAACTGAAAGACGTTCGGGGCCCCGTTCGCTGAGGATGACAGTCTGCGGATGTGACGGGCATTGACGAATCGCGTGGGCGTCGAAGAGACTGGTTGCTACCGCAAACGTGTGCATCGCGGGGTTTTGGAGAATGGCAGAGAAGGACGTAAAGAAAAAGACGAGCAGCGGGGCCCCCGGCGGCGGGAGGCGCGAGGTGCGGCCGACGAAGCAGCAGCCTTCGCGGCAGGTGTCGATTAAAGACATTGCGCGGCTGGCGCGCGTGTCGCATCCGACTGTCTCGCGCGCGCTGCAGAACAGCCCGCTGGTGAATCCGGCAACGGCGGCGAAGATCCGGAAGATCGCCGAGGCAGCGGGGTACAGGCCGAGCGCGGTGGCGCGCGGCCTGGTGACGCGGCGGACGAGGACGGTGGGGTTGGTGGTGACCACGGTGGCCGATCCGTTTGCCAGCGCGGTGGCATGCGGGATAGAGCAAGCAGCCAACGATCATGGATATGCGGTATTCCTGGCCAACTCAAATGCGGATGCGGAGCATGAGCGCAAGGTGGTGCAGGCCCTGGCGGAACGGCGCGTGGATGGAATTATCGTAACGTCGTCGCGCGTTGGCTCAGACTACTTGCCGATGCTGGCGCAATTGAACGTTCCCATGGTGCTGGTAAACGACCAGTACCCGGGAGAATTTGTGCACTCGGTGATGATTGCGAACGAGGAAGGAAGCCGCGCGGCGACCGAGTATCTGATCGGGATGGGACACCGGCGCGTTGCGTACGTGGGCGACCGGAGCGGCTATCAGACCGAGACGGAGAGACTGGAGGGATACAAACGGGCTCTGGCCAAGGCGGGGATCGAATTCGATGCCAAGCTTGCGGTGCACGGCGACGGGCGGCCGGAAGGGGCTGCCGAGGCAATGGAGGCGCTGCTGCAGCTGGCCGAGCCGCCAACGGCGGTGTGCTGCTACAACGACATGACGGCGCTGGGAGCCATGCGGGCGATACGGGCGCGCGGACTGCGCGTGCCGGAAGATCTTTCGGTGACGGGATTCGACGATTTGTTTTTTGCGGAGTATCTGGAACCACCGCTGACCACGGTGCGGCAACCCATGCGGCGGATGGGAGAGATGGCGATGGAGAACCTGTTGAAGCTGATGTCGGGGGAGGATTCGGTGGCGCAGGTGAAGGTAGGAGCGGAGCTGATCGTGCGGAAGTCGACGGGAAGAGTCGGCATGAAGCCCGGTCCCCAAATGCGAGGGACCGGGGGCACCCAAGGATTGGGTGCGGGGCGGCGCAATGGGTGACGCTGGAGGAAGAAACGACGAGCCGGCGCCGATGACACCGCTGATCGTCTTTTGCAACGACACGCCGATTATTCCGGCGATTCGCAAGCCGGAGTTTATGGAGGAGGCGATCGTGTCGCGGAGCAAGCTGGTGTATCTTCTGACGGGCGATCCCGACAATGTGGAGGCGATGATCCGGAAGATTGTTGCGGCAGGGAAGATTCCACTGGTGAATCTGGATTTGCTGAATGGATTTTCGCGCGACCGCTATGCCGTGAATTACCTGAAGCGCGTGGGCGCGCGAGGCATTATTTCGACGCATCTCGAGCCGCTGCGGCATGCGCTGGCGATCGGGCTGTATGGAATTCAGCGGACTTTCCTGCTGGATTCGGG
>JASHSG010000201.1 GCA_030040935.1 Acidobacteriaceae bacterium
GTCTGCTGTTCCGCGAGTCCCTTCTTCCTTTCCTCCCTTGGTCCCTCGGTCTTTGCCGCCGGCAGCTATACTGCCGGGATGCCCCTTCCACCCAACCAGATTGTCGCCCTGATGGTCGCCGTCAGTTTCGCCGCCGGGCTCAATGTCTACGCCACCGTGGCCACTCTCGGCCTCATGTCTCACACCCGCTATCTCGATCTGCCCCCCTCGCTCCACCTGCTCTCGAACTGGGGCGTCATCGCCGCTGCTCTCGCTCTGTTCGGCATTAACTTCTTCGTCGATAAGATTCCCGCCCTCGACCTGGTCTGGAACGCGCTTCACACTTTCATCCGTATCCCTGTCGCCGCGCTCCTCGCCTATCAGGCCACGGCGTCGCTCACCCCTGCCGAGCAGCTCGCCGCCACGCTTGCCGGCGGTGCCATCGCCTTCATCGCCCACGGAGGCAAAACCGCCGTTCGCGCTGCCGTCACGCCTTCCCCCGAGCCCTTCTCAAACATCGCGCTCAGCCTCGGTGAAGATTCTCTTGCCGTCTTCCTCACCTGGCTCTCCACCTGGAAGCCCTACATCGCCGCTGCCATCGCCTTCCTCTGCATTCTCATCACTCTCATCCTTATCCGCTACGTCTTCCGCGCCCTGCGCGCCCTCCGTCACCGTCGCAAACCCCCCGCCCCTGCCCACCCCTGACCCCGCTCATCTAGAATCGCCCTCAAGCTCGCCGCTCCGCGCCGCACTCCGATTCAGCCCATGCCGCCCCGCTCTGCCTCAACCCGCAAATCCTTCACCGCTCTCCTCGAGCCCGACCGAACCGCGCTCAAATGGGTCATTGCCCGCGTCCCATTCGACATCGCCAAAGCCTGGCCGGTGCGCAATGGCCGCCGCGTCCGCGGCGAAATCGCCGGCTTCGCCTTCCGCACCTCGCTCTTCCCCGATCCCAGCGGCGCAGGCCACCTGCTCCTCGTTAACAGGAAAATGCAATCGGCCTCCCGCTCCCGCCTCGGCTCGCGCGTCCGCATCTGGATCGAGCCTGACCTCGTCGATCGCCCCGTCACCCTCCCGCCCGAGCTCACCCGCGCCCTCCATGCCGATCGCCGGCTCCGCCGCCTGTTCGATTCCATGAGCCCTTCCCGGCGCCGCGAGTTCTGCAAGTTCGCCGATCAGCCAAAATCTCCTGCCGCCCGCCAACGGCGCGCCGGCAAGATCGCCGAAATGCTCATGCAGGCCCTCGAGGGTGAAGACGATCCGCCTCCTGTCCTGCGCGCCCTCTTCCAGCGCCATTCCAGCTCATGCGACGCTTGGCTTGCCCTCACACCAGCCCAGCGCCGTAATCATCTTCTCGGAATCTTCTATTACGAATCCGCCGAAGCCCGCGAGCGCCGCGCCGCCAAAGCCGTCGAGGCTGCGCTCCGTGCCGCGCAAAGAGCCGCGCGGCGAAGACCCTCGTAGAACCGGTCCTGGTAATCCACCTTTCGGTTGAGTGCGCTCACGTCATTCGTCGGCAATTTCGGCAACCGTCGCCGGTGTTGGCTTCCTCAGGTGCTCTCCGCGCAGTCACAAGCCGTCCCGTACGGCAACTAATAGCGATCGTTCCGTGTTCCCACCACTAACAGGAGGGACGACGGTAGGCCGGGACCCCGATTCAACTGGTCTTCACCAGCGGTTTTATCGTCTAATCGACTCAGATGACACTCGCTTCCGTCCGCACGCTTCTCCCCAATGCATCCCCCTTGGTTGCCGACGATCAGGCTCGCCAGGAAAGCCTTGCCGTTTCGGCTGGACTCAAACGTCAGGAAGCCGGCCTGCTCGAAGACCTCATTGTCCGCTACCAGCACCGCCTCTTGCGTTACCTGCTCTTCCTCACCGGCAATCGCGACACCGCTGAGGACCTCTTTCAGGAAGTCTGGATGCGTGTCCTTGTCCGCGGCGATCAGTTCGACGGCCGCGCCCGCTTCGAAACCTGGCTCTTCACCATCGCCCGCAATCTCGTCATCGATCACCGCCGCAAGCGCACCATGAGCTCCCTTGATGAGCTCATCGACGGCGTCACCGAAGATGACCGCTCCATGACATTCGAAGTTGCCGCCGGCGATCCCACCCCCTTCGATCGCGTCTCCAACCTCGAAGACCGCGAGAAGATCGCCGCCGCGCTGCTCGAGCTGGATACGCTCCACCGTGAAGTGCTCGCTCTTCGCTTCTACGAGGAGATGTCTCTCGAGGAGATCGCCAAGGTCACCCGCGCCCCGCTTTCCACCGTCAAGTCACGCCTCTATCGCGGCCTGGCCATGATCAAGCCGCGCCTCGGCTTTGCCGCCGGCCGCTTCACGGAGGCTGCGTGAGAGCGGTGGAACTGACCGCCCGTTCTGGCGCCAACCCGGCGTCGGCCTCCTCTCGGGGCGCCGATGCCAACCCTGAGATCCTCGCCGCTCTTGCCGGCAAGCAGGCCGGACGCGATCGCGTCGTTGCCGAAAAAACCCGCCGCGTGGTCCTTGCCTCGCACGGCGTCATTCAGGATCAGAAGGCTGGCCGCCGCCGCACTCGCTCCCTCGTCCTGGCCTCTTTGCTGCTCGCCCTTCTCGGATTTGGCCCTCTCGCCTGGCGGGTGGCCGACGACCTCATCGGCGGAGAACGCATCGGCGACATTGCCACTCAAACCAGCCTCTGGGCCTGCATTCTCTGTCCTGCGGTCCTGGCCGCATTTCTGGTCGCCGGCTGGTCGCGCGGCAAAGATTAACTCCCACCAAAGTTACTCTGATTTTTTGTGCCGCTTTCGATTCCACCGCAACTTCTCTCGCCCCTGCTCCGTCCATTCAAAGAGCGGCGAACCTGTCTCTCAGAGCTACCTTCCCGGGAGTAACGGCCCATGGTTGATCAAAAGACCATTAGTTTCAATGAGGAAGAACGCCTCATCCCAGTCTGGTCCATCGTCCTTGCCAGCCTGGCCTTTGTTCTCATCGAGTACTATTTCTGGGTTGTCGCGCCTCAGCAGCGTCATCATCCGCCGCAGCCCCTCGGCCTGCGCATCTACTTCAACATCTCCTGGGGCGTGGTCGCCTCCCTCTATTTCCTCATGGTCGGTTACATCAGCAAAGATGCTCCGCGCCGCGCCATGAGCACGCGCTTCTGGACGGTCATCTGCTTCGTCATGCCGGCCGGAATCGGCGCCGTGCTCTACTTCCTCCTTCGCCAGCCTCAGGTCTCTCGTTGCCCCGCGTGCGGCACCCACGTTCAGGGCGACTTTCACTTCTGTCCCCAGTGCAACTACCAGCTCACGGCCAACTGCGGCACCTGCTTCCGCACCGTCCGGGCTACCGACATCTACTGCACCAACTGCGGCCACGAGCTCGCCAATGATCGAACTCCCGCCCGCCTTCGCGCGCTGAGCGAATAACCGATCGCAAGTCGAATTCATCCTGCGCGAGTCCCGCTTTAGCGGCGTTGAGTCGAAGGACCTGCATTTTTCTTTTGCTTCTCAAAGCTCACCACCAATGAGCGGGTGCCCCCGGTCCCTCGCACTCGGGAGCCGGTGGTCAGCACGAGTCCAAACTCACCACGGCCTGTCATCCTGAGCGGAGCAGCTTGGGGCCCCGCGCAAGCGGGGTAAGCGGAGCGAAGGATCTGCGGTTGCCGTTCGGGTGCGTCAAACGAATCAATCACCCCACCGTCCACCATCCGCCGTTCACGGCTCACCGTCCACCGCCCCACCGTTCTACAATCAACCTGTCCAGCAAGCATGCCCATCTCCGCGCTCATTATCGACGACGAACAACTGGCCCGCGACGAGCTCAAGTATCTGCTTGACTCGGTCGGCGACGTGGATGTGGTCGCCCAGGGCTCGAACGGCATTGAAGCCGTTGACCTCATCGATGAACACCATCCCGACCTCGTTTTCCTCGATGTCCAGATGCCCGGCCAGGACGGCTTCGCTGTGATTCAGCGGCTCGTCGATCGCAATCGGGCCCGCACCGCCAAATCCGCCGGCGTCGCTGCGGAAAACGAGGCCGCGTCCCTCCCTCAATTCGTCTTTGCCACCGCCTACGACCACTATGCCGTCCGCGCCTTCGACGTCAACGCCGTCGACTACCTGCTCAAGCCTTTCGACCTCGCTCGCGTCTCCGAAGCCGTCGAGCGTGTCAAGGCGCGCATCGCGGCGGGCAGCTCGCCTGCCGCCGCCGCTTCCGAGCAGTTGCAGATCGATCGTCTTTTGCGCCTTCTCAATCGCCCCCAGACCGCCGAACAGGGCCGCCCTCCAGCCAAGCTCATCGTCCAGGCGCACAGCCGCCTGCTCCTCGTCGATCAGGCCGACGTGTGCTTCGCCGCCATCGACGAGGGCGTCATTCGTATCGTTACCCGCACCTTTGAAGGCCAGTCCAAGTGCCGCACTCTTGAGGAGCTTCTCGAGCTCCTCGATCCCGCCCGCTTCTGGCGC
The DNA here is from genome assembly GCA_030040935.1 of Acidobacteriaceae bacterium. Taxonomy (GTDB): domain Bacteria; phylum Acidobacteriota; class Terriglobia; order Terriglobales; family Acidobacteriaceae; genus Telmatobacter. The sequence continues at coordinate 4,424 of JASHSG010000201.1, forward strand.
GCGCACCGCGGCTTCGTCGTCAACATCGACCAGATCCGCGAGGTCATGCCCTGGTTCAAGTCCAGCTATCAGCTCCGCATGAACGATAAGCAGCAAACCGAAATCCCCGTCAGCCGCGCCCAGACCAGGCGCCTCCGCGAGCTCTTCAACCTCTAGCGGCTCGGTCCAGCGCTCGACCGTCCCACACTCCCATCAACCTGTCATCCAGAGGTCCCGGAGCGCAACCGGGGTCCCCACGGACAGGTCTTCGTCCGTGGGGTGGATACTAGCTCCGCTTGGGTCGGATAGCACGAACTCGAATCAACACGCCTTGTATCAGGGCACGGCTTTAGCCGTGCCAATGGCCTGCGCAAAATGAATTGGGCTTTAGCCCCTGAAACACAGCTCTTGGCGTCACAAACGTTTGATCCGTCATACTGAGCGAAACAGGTCGCGATTTTTGCGGCCTGCGGAGTCGAAGGATCTGCAGTCGCTTTTGTCTTTCCCGCTCCGCAGCCGGTTCGCATTCACCCTGGCCAGACCTCGATGTCGATACGCTCAAACAATCGCCCGCGGGCTAACCAAACCCATCTTGGCCCCGCCGGAGCTATGATTGGGGGACTTGATTATGCGGCGCCTCGCTCCGATTCTGCTCTCAACCGCGATCTTCCTCGCCGCCTCTGCTCCCTCGCCATCTCAGAACACCGGCAGTCCCTCGGCTCCAAACCAACCCATCGAGCCTGAACCAAGCGTGAAGGTCACAACTCGGCTCGTCGTCGTCGACGTTGTGGTCAGAAAAAGCAACCATCCCGTCTCCGGCCTCCAGCAAAGTGACTTCAATCTCTATGAAGATGGCGTGCCGCAGACCATCCGCTATTTCACGCCGCACTTCACTGACCAAACCAACCTCGCCAGCACACCCGCGGACCCGCAGCAGACTCTGCCGCCCAACACCTACACCAATCTTCCCGCTCCGGCTGTCGGCGCTTCGGCCACGGTCCTGCTCCTCGACGGTCTCAACACCGAGCCCACCGACCTGCAATTCGTGCGCCGCGAAATGATCTCCTATCTCAGGAAAGCGCCTGCCAGCCAGCGCATCGCCGTGTTCGCGCTCGGCCACCAGCTGCGCATGTTGCAGGGCTTTACAACAGATACCAGCCGGCTGCTCGCCGCTCTCGAAAAAGCCGGCGCCGCCTCGCCCAAATCGATGCTTGCGGACGATGCATTTGAAAACGGGCTTGCTGCTGTAATAAACGGTCCCGGAGCCTCGGCAGACGATGTTCAGAACACGGCGAACTTCGACGCCATTGCGGATGCCGGCTTGGAGAATCTGCGTGCCGACATCACCATCGAGGCCCTGCAGCAGCTGACTCGCTATCTCGCCGCCGAGCCCGGCCGGAAAAGCCTGGTGTGGTTTTCCGGTTCCTTCCCCATCCAGTTGGTCTCCGTTGCGCGGCTCGCCGGAGGCTCCGAGTCACAACCCATGAGAATGTTTGACCAGCAAGTGAAAGAAACCGCGGACATGCTCACGGTCTCTCGCGTCGCCGTCTATCCCGTTGAAGTGCGCGGAGTGCTGCTCATGCCGATGGGCGCGGCCGCCGCGTTTCCCATAGGTGGTGCTGGGCCCGTTCCGAATGAGAGCCCTACCCCGGGCCGCACGGAGCAAGCATTTATCGGTCGGGCCGAAGAGCACTCCACCATGGACGATCTCGCCGAGCAAACCGGCGGACGCGCCGTCTACGACTCCAACGGACTCCAGGAAGCCATGGCCGAAGCGCTCGACGACGGCTCAAACTACTACACGCTCGCCTACGTTCCCTCGAACACAAACTTCAACGGAGCGGAGCGCAAGATCCAGGTCCGGCTCGCCAACCAAA